>JAFTON010000126.1 GCA_017463765.1 Clostridia bacterium
ATCAGCCACCACGAAAGGCAAAAAAATCAGGCTTCGTATAAAGCCATATAAAAGAAAAAAGCCCGTAACTCCTTGTATAGAAGCTACGGGCTATTCGCTTGTCAACGGGGGATTTGAATACCGAAATAATCCCTTGTAAAGAAAAATACGAACCTTGATTGCTCAGGGTTCGTATTATTCCTGTTTGGTGCGGGAAACGGGACTTGAACCCGTACATCAAAGATACACGCCCCTCAAACGTGCGCGTCTGCCGATTCCGCCACTCCCGCGAGTGCTTTACTATTATAATCTATTAATTGCGATTTGTCAAGAGCTTTTTGCGATTATTTTTTGATTTTTTAAGTTTTTTTGTTTTTTAATTGACATATTATTTTTTCGGTGATATAATTTACCCAAAGGAGAAGGAATATGAAGGATTACTTAACCGAAATAAACGATCTTTTTCCTATTAGAAGAAGGGAAGAGGAAAAAGAAAAGTTCTATGATTATATCCTGAGTGAGCTTGGTGAGGATAGAGTAAAGCTAGAAACACTTTGTAAAAAACATAACAATATTGTAATCGGAGATGTAGATAAGGCAAAGGTTGTCTTTACTGCCCATTATGACACACCGATGTCATCTTTAGTTCCAAATCTGATGTTTCCGGCAGATAAGCTTAAGGGAACGCTGTTTCACTTTGCGTATCCTTTACTTTTAGCAATTCTGTCCTTATTTGTTGCACTTTCCGTTTGTTCCTTGCTTGGACTTGGCGAAAATTATGCCATTGTTTTCTATTTTGTTTTATACTTTGGTATTTTCTATTGCACAACAAGATTGGTGATAAACAAGCATAATAAGAATGATAACACATCCGGAATTGCAACCATCATGTCATTGGCAAGCGAAATAAACAACGAAAAGGTTGCATTTATTCTTTTTGATAACGAAGAGAAGGGGCTTCTCGGCTCTAAGGCTTATGCAAAGGCCAATAATTATCAGATGAAGAATAAGCTTGTTATTAACTTCGATTGTGTAGGAAACGGTGATCAGATTATCTTTATTATTAAGGAAATGGCAGAGAAGCATGAGCTGTATGAGCTTTTAAAAGCTGTGACAATCTCAAATGAGCATTTTGATGTTCATCATTTGCCTTTTAAAAAATGCCTCAGTAACTCTGACTATAAGAATTTCCCCTGTGGCATAGGTGTTATGGCAAGCAGCAGGGCAAGGATAGTAAAATTCTATACCGGTAGAATACATACATCCCGTGATACCGTAGCAGACAGTGAGAATGTTTACTTTATTTCGGGACTTATGAAGAAGTTTATTTCTGAAATATAAGCGAAAGCAGGCGCTTGGGTGATTTTCCTACGCCTGCTTTTTTATTAATAAATCAGAATGCCCATTCTCCGTCACGGAAGATTGCAACCTCTTTACCATCAGCGCAGATTGCCGTAATAGACATATCCGACGTGCCGATCATAAAGTCCTCGTGAACGATTGAGTCATTGATTCCCATCTCGTGAAGCTCTGCTTCGGTGTGATTTTCATAGCCCTTAATAACGTTGGTGAAGCCTCTGCCAAACGCAAGATGGCAGGCTGCATTTTCGTCAAAGAGCGTGTTGTAGAAGAGCAGACCCGACTCTCTTATGGGAGAGGAATAGGGAACGAGAGCAACTTCGCCGAGGAAGGAAGCACCTTCGTCCATATTCACGAGCTCTCGAAGCAATTCTTCATTCTGCTCAGCTTTAACCTCTACAATTTTACCATTTTCAAATCTGATCGAGAAGTTGTCAATAAGCTGACCACCGTAGGAAAGAGGCTTCGAGGAATATACGATACCGTCTGCATCACCCTTTCTGGGGGAGGTAAAAACCTCCTCGGTAGGAATGTTGGGGTTGTAGTAAACTCCTCTGCCGAGGGTCTCCTCGCCACCTGCCATGAAGATAGCGTTAGTAAGAAGACCAACTCTGAAATCGGTTCCGTTGGATGCTTTGTATTTAAGCTCCTTAATGCCAAGACCGTTGAGATAATCACATCTTGCCTTAAGATCGGCGTTATGCTGATTCCATGCAGCAATAGGATCCTCATCAACGCGTGAGGTGGAGAGAATTGCCTCCCACAGCTTCTCTATAGCAACGCTTGCTCTTACACCGGGGAACACCTTCTTCGCCCAGCCCTTGCCGGGAACGGCAGCGATACACCACTGGTACTTGTTTTCCATTTTGTTTCTTATGGGCTTGATGAGCTTGGAGCGCGATGCCATTGCTCCGGCGTACTTCTTTTGATTTACACCTGCAAGTCCGTCGGGATCTTCGCTCATAAGATATATCTTGCAGGGAAGAACCTCTGCCTGATGCTCCCATCTTTCAAGCTGCCATTTGTCCATGCTGCCGAGCACCTTTTTTGAGCAGTGGCGAACATTAAGCTTGGTAAGAGGCTGATAGGACCAATCAACGCTTACCTTCGATGCGCCTGCCTTATAGCATTCGTCAACAACCATAGCAACAAATTCGGGCTGATCAAGCTCTGCGCTTATCATAACCTCCTGACCCTTCTGCACATTTACTCCACAGCGAGCAATAAGGTTAGCATATTTTCTGAGTCTTGTCTTATTCATTTTTATTTCTCCTTAAAGATTTTTCAGTACGTTAATGATGTATTCGTATACACGGTTAAAGGATGAAAGCGAAAGACGCTCCTCCGGTGTGTGAATATCCTGGTTATCGGGACCGATTGATACACAGTCGAGCCACTCCATTTTATCAGAGAATATTCCACACTCAAGTCCTGCGTGGATGGTTACCACGGTAGCATCCTTGCCGTACATTTCTTTGTAGACTCTGCACATTACGTCGCGCAGGCGTGATTCCTTACGGTATTCCCAGGCAGGATATTCTCCACGCACCTCAACGTTTGCTCCGTGAGAGGCTGCGATTTCCTTGATCTTAGCTATAAGCTTTGCTTTTTCCTCGCCAACTGCACTTCTGACGGATATAGTCAGGGCTACAGACTTGTCATCAATATTAATGATACCCATATTGAGAGAGGTCCCAACAAGTCCCTCGATATCCTCGCTCATTCTTGTGACACCGTTAGGCATTTCGGTAATAAGCGACAGAATATTTGCACTGTCATCCTCACTATACAGCTTAGCAGAGAAAAGCTTCATATCGATGTTGAATCCTGCATCGGTCTCGGTCTCGGGAAGAGCTTCCTTAGCGTTGTTAATAACCTCGCTGATCTCGAATATGGAGGATTTTGTGGTAAAGAGTACTATTGCATCACTGGGAATAGCATTGTCTGCGCTTCCTGCGATCATCTTGCCGATTCTTACGTTTTCAAGCTTGGAAAGAATTTCTGCTGCGCACTTAATGGCATTTGCACGGTTTTTGTGAATTTCCACACCACTGTGTCCACCCTTGAAGCCACTGATAGTAAGGGTGTATATCTGCCCGATATGTGTTTTTGCCTTGCCTGAAAGCTTGATATCAATCCTTCCACCACCTGCACATCCTGCAGTAAAAATGCCTTCCTCATCGGAGTCGATGTTGATAAGCATTCTTCCACGAAGTACACTTGCATCAAGAGCAGTTGCACCGAGAAGTCCAACCTCCTCATCAGAGGTAAATACAGCCTCAAGCTCGGGGTGAGCGATATCGTCTGCGTCAAGTATCGCCATAGCATATGCCATTGCAACGCCGTCGTCAGCGCCGAGAGTAGTACCTCTTGCACGGAGATAATCACCGTCACGGTAAAGATCCAGACCTTCCTTTTCCATATTGATAGAGCAGTCGGGATTCTTTAATGCAACGATGTCGGTATGTCCCTGGAGAATAACTCCGGGATGACCCTCGTATCCGGTAGTAGCAGGCTTTCTGATAATAACGTTGTCGCTCTCGTCGCGGATAACCTCAAGACCTCTCTCGTTTGCAAAGCCTACAAGATAGTCTGCGATTGCCTTTGTGTTACCGGAGCCACGGGGGATTTTAGAAAACTCCTCGAAAAAGCGCAGTGCCTTTTCCGAGTAAGGATAATCACTGAAATTTAACATAAATACTCCTTTTATAAAAGATATATCACTATTTTACAACAAAGCTTTAAGTTTTTCAAGTATAAAGTTGACTTTTTCACAGAAAAGTAGTAAAATATATTTATTATTAAATTTTTGTGAGGAGTCATTATGTCATACGTTAATGAACTTATCGGATTTATTAAGAATTCTCCCACGGCATATCATACCGTGAAAACTATAAAAGAGGCTTTGGTTGAAGCAGGCTTTACCGAGGTATACGAAAATTCTCCTTCGTCATTTTCCGACGGTGGTAAGCATTTTGTTGTCCGTGGTGGCTCGTCAATTATCGCATTTAAAGGCAGAGCAGGCAACGGCTTTATGATAACAGCCTCTCATTCGGATTCTCCCTGCTTTAAGGTGAAAAACGAGCTTTCGGGTGTTACCTATACCAGACTTGCAACCGAAAAATACGGAGGTATGATTCATTATACCTGGCTTGACCGTCCCTTATCGGTGGCAGGCAGAGTGGTTGTTAAAACCGTGGATGGCATTAAAACCATACTTGTAAATATCGGGAAGGCTGCACTTACTATTCCCAGTGTTGCAATTCACCTTAACAGAGGTGTGAACGACGGATATAAGTTCAACCCTGCTACCGATCTTCTTCCTCTCATTGGATTGTCGGATGCAAGGGGGGAACTGATGAAGGTTGTTGCAGCAGAAGCAGGCGTAAATTCATCGGAAATTATCTCCCACGATCTGTTCCTTTATAACGCAGAGGAGGGCAGAGTGATCGGTATAAACGATGATCTCTTTATATCTCCCCGAATTGACGATTTGGGTTGTGCATATGCCTCCATGCGTGCTTTTATTGATGCGCCGGTTAGTGATGGAAGCGTTGATGTTCTTGCTGTTTTCGATAATGAAGAGGTTGGCTCTGAAACAAAGCAGGGCGCAGCATCCACGTTCCTTGATATGACGCTCCGTTCCATAGCAGGCAGTGAAGAGAAGTATTCATCTATGCTGTATAACAGCTTTATGGTAAGTGCAGATAATGCCCACGCCCTTCATCCCAATCATCCGGAGTTATACGATAGCTCGAACGCTCCTGTACTCGGTGGAGGTGTAGTAGTGAAGTATAATGCAAATCAGCGCTATACAACCGATGCAATTTCGGACGCAATCTTTTCAACCGTTGCAGAACGCGCAGGTGCAGGATTGCAGAAATTCTCTAACCGTGCAGATATGGTTGGTGGCTCGACTCTCGGATCTATATCGAATACACGTGTTTCTGTTCCGACGATTGACATTGGCTTGCCACAGCTTGCAATGCATTCTGCCAGTGAAACTGCAGCAGTCAGTGATCTTGAGGATATGGTAAAGATTCTTACCGAGCTTTATTCCTCGGGGATTGAAAAGCATGGTGACGTGATTAGCATAAAAAAATAATCAATAACGAAAGATGGCGCACCGATCGGGTGCGCCATTATTTTATCTGTTTTTCAGAAATCTATACAAGTATTCAGCCACGTCTGCTCTGGTTATTTTCTCTTCCAAAGAGGAAGTGTCCTCGGTATCAAAAATGCCAAGAGAACACATTGCATACACGCCGGCCCGTGCCCATATCGGAATATCATTGTCTCCTGCAAAGACGCTTTCTTCGCCTTCTTCATTTGCTCCGATTATGCCGGTGAGAATTTTTGCTGCTTCATATCTGGTAATCTCTTCGTTGGGAGAAAACAAGAGTTTTCCATCCTTGAAATCACCGACTATAAGCCCGGTTCGCTGTGCTGTTGCAATATATCTTTTTAAGGAAACCGAAATAGCGTCATCGTCGTCAAAATAAGTGCTACTAAGGCTTGAATCTGCCTTGATTCCTGCGCATTTCATTGCCATTGCCACAAATTCGGCTCTTGATACCTTCTCATCGGGCTCAAAATAAAGGTCATCACCGAGCTGTACTCCACTCATAACGCCCATTGCCGTCATTGCCACGGCAGCATTGTATTCCTCCCGATCCTCCATATCGCGATAAACTGTATCGCACATTCTTTCATTGATTTTAACAGATACGGTCATCGGTTTCGAATAGTTTCCGTATTCATCTCTCGCAACGTAGGTAAACTTATCCTTTCCGACAAAGTCCCCAATAGGTGTATAACAGTATCTGCCACTCTCCTTCTCGGTAAATGTAAGCGAACCACGCTTCGGATAGGTAACAATAATATACTCGATTTTATCCCCCTCGGGATCGGTTGCGCCCAGATTTCCGTATACCGAAATGGCTTGCTGCGTATTGATGCCCGAAGCACTCACCGTATCACCGATAGCCTCGGGAGCATAGTTAACCTTGTCGATGAACTTCATTATACATTCTATCTCGGCTCCACCTGCATAGCCTTCAACGGTGAACTTGAATTTACACTCGGTAACAGAGTCTGACGCAGGGATAAATACCAGCGCTCCAAGATTTTTGCGTTTTATCACTCGGCCCTTGCCTACACGCCGTCCACTTAACAGCAGCGTGCCCTCGGTGGACAGTGGGATTTCTGTGATCGTTATTGTATCAAAATCGGCAAGAGCAAGTGCTGATTTGAAGTCTCCGTCGGTAAACGTGATCTTCTGACCTATCAGCGAGGTTTTTATCATATTAACCTCGGATGCCACGACACGTGCACCGTAGCCGAAGAATGCAGCTGCCTCCACTCCTCCAAGATACGTTACCGATAAAAGACTTATTACGGCAAGTAAAAGAGAGATTGTTTTTTTCATATTAACCATTCCTTTCCATTTTCATTATGATAAAGATAGTTTAACCGGGATAGACGAGTTTATTCCTATTAATTAATTATTTTATATTTTAAGCACTTGAATATAGTCGAAAAAAGTGATATAATGTATTTGATAAACAATCAGAGGAAAAAATATGAGTCATACCGAGAAATACGAAACCGTAAGTGGCAAAATTGAAAACGTCGTCTATCGTAATGAAAACAATGATTATACCGTTCTTGAAATAGTGGACGGTGAGGATAATCTCATTACTGCGGTAGGCGTTATGCCTATGTCCTATGAGGGAGAGAATGTTACTCTTCGTGGCAGGTGGACTGTGCATAAGGAGTTTGGTAAGCAATTCGCCTTCGATTCCTTTGATAAAAGTCTGCCCGACGATGTAGACGGTATATATAAATATCTTTCCTCCGGAACAATAAAGGGTGTGGGCCCTGTTACAGCGCTTAAGATTGTAAACAAATTCGGTGTGGACACCTTTGACGTAATAGAACACCGTCCCGAATGGATTTCGGATATTCCGGGTATTACAAGAAAGAAAGCAGCAGCAATTTCCGAGTCCTTCAGGCAACAGGCAGGCATGCGTGGAGTAATGATGTTCTGCAAGGATTATATAGGAGTAGGCGAGGTTGCTAAGGTATATAAAAAATTCGGTGCAGGTGCCGTCGGTCTGATAAAGGATAACCCGTATATACTTTGTGACAGTGAGGTCGGTATTCCTTTTGCCAAAGCAGATGCTATTGCAAGGAGTCTTGGTTCTGATCCTATGTCAAGCGAAAGGGTGCTAAGTGGCATAACCTACGTTCTTTCTCATAATGGAGCATTAGCCGGGCATACCTGCTTGCCCGAGAGTGAGGTCGTTTCTGCTGCAGCAGAGCTGCTTGAGCTTGATCCCGACAAGATTTCTATCATTCTTAACGATTTGCTCGACAACTCGGACCTTTCTTGCTATAAAAAGAACGGTATTAACTATATAATGACCAACCCTACAGCCGAGGACGAAGATACTATTGCACGTGGACTGTCACGGATAATTGCCTCTGCATCGCATTTTGGGGCGGGAGATATAGCAAGTCTTATTCAGAAGGTTGAGAGTAGTCTTGATATATCCTTTGCACCTCTTCAGAGGGCTGCTCTATATGCTTCCCTTGAAAATGGAGTCATGATACTCACGGGTGGACCCGGAACCGGTAAAACCACAGTTGTAAAGGCGATGCTATCTATATTTAAAAGCGCAGGACTCAAGGCAGTGCTCGCTGCTCCTACGGGGCGTGCAGCCAAGAGAATGAGTGAAGCTACGGGGGAGGAAGCGAAGACGGTGCATAGAATGCTTGAGATGGAGAGAACCACAGATGGCAGTATGCGTTTTTGCCGTAATGAGCGTAATCCACTCAGCGAGAGCGTTGTTATAGTAGACGAGGCATCTATGCTCGACCTTGCGCTTACTGCAGCAATGCTCAGGGCTATGAAAAGGGGATCCAGGCTTATTCTCATAGGTGACTCGGATCAGCTTCCCAGCGTTGGTGCCGGAAACGTTCTTGCAGACCTTATTAACTCGGATAGAATTAAGACGATAAGACTTACAGAAATATTTCGTCAGTCGAAAGAGAGTCTGATCATTACAAATGCACACAGGATTAACGAAGGTGAACCCCCTATTATAAATGTTACAGACAGCGACTTCTTTTTCGTTAGGCGTGAGAGGGAGTCGGATATAGCCGAAACCGTGGCAACTCTTATTGACGAGAGATTGCCTAAAACTTATGGCAAATATATCAAAGAAAAAATACAGGTGATTACTCCTTCGAAAAAAGGCGTTGCCGGAGTGGAAAATCTGAACAGTATTTTACAGGCTAAGCTTAATCCCCCCACTAAGTTCAAGAAAGAAAAAGCATCTCACGGTATTATCTTCCGAGAGGGAGACAGAGTAATGCAGATAGTTAACAATTATGACATTGAGTGGGAAAAGAACGGAGCTGTCGGTGTGGGTCTGTTCAATGGCGATATCGGAGTTATTGAATATATTGATCTTAGCGAGGAAATTCTTCACATAAGATTTGATGACAGAACTGCAGAGTATAGCTATGATATGCTGGAGGAGCTTGAGCTCGCCTATGCAATTACCGTACATAAAAGCCAGGGTAGTGAATATCCTGTTGTCATTATTCCAATGTATGCTTGCGCACCTATGCTGATGGCGAGAAACCTACTTTATACAGCAGTAACAAGGGCGAGGCGTATGGTAATTTTAGTCGGTCGTTCGGATATTCCAAGGAAAATGACCGAAAATAATAGGCTTGTTCAAAGATTTACATCACTAAAAGACAAAATTTGTGATTATATTTAAAAATACACTTGAAATTTTAATGCGAATGTAGTATAATATCTTGTACCTGTATAAATATGGGTATATCAAAATCACATGAAAGGATGGCGACATGGTTACAAAGATCGGTCTCGACTTGGGGTATGCAAATATAACCGTAAGTGACACAATGGCTGGCATTTATCGCGAGCAGTCGGTCGCTCTTATTGACAGAGACAGTCGCCGTATCATTTCGGTTGGTAAGGCTGCTATTGAGCAGGGTGATGAGCTTAGCGATCGCGCTATGCTTGTGCGTCCGTTTAAAAACGGCTTACTCTTTGACAGACAGATTACACAGAGTATTGTGTCTTACGTGGTTGGAGAAATTCCTAAGGGCGAAAGACTTCGCTGCGTCATCGGCATTCCGTCGGATCTTATTCAAAAGCAGGAGCGCGAGGTGTTCAACATCCTTAACGACTCCGGAATTGCAGAATGCTATGCAGTTAATCGGGCAGTTGCAGCGTTGATTGGTGCAGGTGGATCTCCACTTGACAGCGTTATTTCTGTAAATGTCGGTGCATCAGCTACTGAAATTGTTGTGCTTCATAACGGTTTGGTTACCTTTACCTCAAGATCACCGATCGGAGGAGAGGATTTTGATAAAGCTGTAAAGCAGTATATAGGAGAGCAGGGAGGAGTAAACGTTTCTCTTTCTGTTGCAAGAGCTATTAAAGAGCAGCTTGGCTCTGTATGGCATGGCAAAGAGGAGAGCTGCGTTGATATTGAAGGAACGCTTTCACTTACCGGTAACAGTGTTAAGATGTCAATCTCATCTGAGGATATTGTCGGCGTGTTTGAAAAGCCACTGCACAGTCTTCTTATGGCTGTTGCCAATGCAATAAAAAAGATTCCTCTCGACCAGGTTGAAAAGATTTTTGCAGGTGGTATTGTGCTTACGGGTGGTGGATCGATGATCCACGGACTTGATCTTATGATGAGCAAGGTTCTCGGCATCTCGGTAAGACAGCCGTCCGACCCTATCGACTCTGTTGCAAAGGGACTTTCTATCATCAACTCGAAGATCCCTGTTATGGGAAATGCAGGCAGGAAGAACGTTACCGATGTTATTGCGACTTATTACAAGGATATAAAATAAAACAAAGGAAGATATACATAATGAAAAAGAATTCTCTTTTCGTTAAGGTAATGGCAGGCGTTCTTGCAGGACTTATGCTTGTCAGCGCGATTGCAATTGCAATCATCTACATTGTTCATTAAGAACAAAATAAGAAAGGGCAGGGCAGAAATTTCTGTGCCTGCTCTTTTTTTTTGCAAACAAATCAAATTAAGATCAGTTTTTAAAAATTAGTATTGTATTTTATTGTAGACAGACTTACGCATAAATAAACAGAGAAGGGGAAAATACGCTCCTCTTTAGCCGAGAGCGTTTTTTACTGCATAAGAATACCCCGAGAAGCTTTTGTCGATTATAGCGCAAATTTTGGCGTTTTAAGAGAAAATAACCGAAAATACACTTTTCCGTTTCACCGAGCAAAAGTGTTGATCCTTGTGGATAAAGGCATAAAATTATCCACATTTTCCATATTTCGCCACAAAATTCATGTGGAAAACTTCTTCCCAAAAAGTATACTATTCCGTGAAATGATATAAAATAATGCATAAAATCTTTGTTTTCTCGCAAAAATGACATAAACGCGCTGTGGAAAATTCATTTTTCGTTGCTCGGAAAAATGTAAAGGTAATTATTGTTGATTTTTGCCACAACGGAAAAAAGGATATTTCTTACTTACCAACAATCATTCAACCTTTTGTGTGGATTTCTTTTTTATCTGTCCGGATATCTTGATTCTTTTATTGAAGGCTTTTGCTAAGTGTTCGTTTGTTGGTATTTGCTAAAAATAAAAATGCCCGATCTTAAAAACCGAGCATTCGTATTGGTAGTTGTTTTTAGTTATAAAAATTGTTGTCGGATTAGTGATGATTAATTCTGATGCATACTCTCAGCGATCAAAACCAGTAATCATGCATTTCTTCAATAATTCCCTTATCTATATTTTCGTCTATACAGTCGGGAATGATCGAGTCAATACCACATTTTGGACATAGTGTCGTTTCTTCTTCATCTAAATACCTGTTTATTTCGCTACTTTCCATAACGTTTTTACAATAAAAGCAATAGCATTTTTGTGACTTTTCAATCAGAGCTTTATTGTGAGAAGCATAGGCATGTATCTTTTTTATTCGGGATTCCTCTTCGTATGAATAGAACTGATCGGTTTTCATTATTCCTCCACCTTTGTATCTTTTGATCGACGTCAGAACTGCAACCAAAATGCACACAGCACAGAGAATAGATATTTCGAGTAAATTATCCGAAATTCTATCATGCACAGAAAGACAATAGAGCATAAAAAAGAGTGATATTAAGGAGATTGGAATTAAAACTCTTCTGAGACGTTCACTCAATTCACATCCTTTCAAAGTTATTATTTTTATACTTGGTTGCGCTAAATTTGTTGATTATTTTATGGGAGTTTTTGCAGGGGATAATCAGACCTTCCTTCCATAAAGTCCGTAATATCACTAACAGCATCATCTACGTCATAGGGGTGCCAATGTGTGCACATCGTTTGTTCTTCGTTTAGTACGTCCATAATAAACATTTTATCACATACGTATAATTGAATAATCTGTCCGTGAGCCTTTCCAACGATTATTGGACAATCAATAGTAAAACCATCATCAAGCAGGGAAGTAAGGGTAAGAAGCAAATTGTATTTATCTTTAAGCCGGTGATAAATCAACAAAATATCATTGTCTGTAAAATCAAGCATGCTACAGTCTCCATATTCGCAAATAGTCTTGTTATTTCTATTGTAGCATAAAAGTGGGTGAAAGTAAAGAACTTGGCTCGGAGTTATATTTTTTCGGGCTCGGACTTATATTTTTTTCTTTCGATGCATTGATAAACAGATAAAATAAGTAAAAAATACGGAGCGCATTTTTGCGCTCCGTAAATATTACAATTTGGTTTTAGAAAACGAGTATGTATCAGATATCAAGAATTACTTCTTCTTATTCTTAACGATGCACTTGTAGGTATCACCGTAGATAGAATCGTAGCTTGCAGTAGAAGAAACGGATGCAGCAGGCTTAGGTGCTTCTGCAACAGGCGCACTTTCTGTCTTTCCACCAAAGTACTCATCAACCGAGGGGGCAGAGGAGTAAGAAACAGGAGCAACAGGCTGGGGAGCTACGGGAGTCTCAACAACGGGTGTCCGAGCAGCTCTTGCAGGCTCAACCTTCTTAGCCTCTTCGCTATCGGGAGCAATAAATCCGGTAGCAATAACGGTAACACGCATTTCATCCTGAAGGGTAGGATCAAATGCAGCACCCCAAATGATGTTTGCATCGGGATGAGCCTCTTCATAAATCATGTTAGAAGCAGCATCGATCTCGTCAAGCTGGATATCCTCGGAAGCAGTAATGCTTACAAGCACACCGGTAGCACCGGTGATATTGGTTTCGAGAAGGGGAGAAGAGATTGCCTGCATCGCAGCAACCTGAGCCTTATCAGTACCCTTAGCAGAACCAACGCCCATATGTGCATAGCCTGCGTTCTTCATAATAGAAGTAACGTCAGCAAAGTCAAGGTTGATGAAACCGGGAACGTTGATAAGCTCGGAAACAGACTGAACACCACGACGAAGAACGTCGTCTGCAATCTCAAAAGCATTAGCAAGGGTGATGTGAGTGTCCTCTACCTGCTTAAGTCTTTCGTTGGGAATTACGATAAGAGAGTCAACGTACTTGGAGAGCTCTGCAATACCGAGCTCGGCCTGTGCAAATCTTCTCTTACCCTCGAAGGAGAAAGGCTTGGTTACGATACCAACGGTAAGAATGCCCATTTCCTTAGATGCCTTAGCAATAACGGGAGCAGCACCTGTACCGGTTCCACCACCCATTCCGGCAGTAATGAACACCATGTCGGCGCCCTGAAGAGCATCGCGTACAACCTCGATAGACTCCTCGGCACTACGCTTACCAACCTCGGGGTTAGCACCTGCGCCCTTACCGTGAGTGATCTTATCACCGATAACAATCTTTTTAGCTGCACAAGAGGTGTCGAGAGCCATGCTGTCGGTGTTTACAGCGATAAACTCAACGCCACGAATATTGGTAGAGATCATACGGTTGACAGCGTTGTTTCCACCGCCCCCGACTCCTATTACCTTAATATTGACCCCACTATCATATACCTGCTCGAAATCGAATTCCATAATTTATTCCTCCGTTTATTTTAGACTATATTATTTTAAATATTTTGTTCTTTTATAGTATAACATAACATTAAAATATTTTCAAGATATTTAAAATATTTATTTATTTGTTAACATTTTTTAATATTTATTTAAGATAAAATAAGGCAGTAATTTCATGTTAACTAAACGGATAATATCTTTAGAAAGCAAAACGATTGATTGAAGCAAAAAAGCGCCTATTTTTGTTGATTTATCATGTTTTTTAGTTCTTCAACTATCAATTTTGCAGAGTTTTCTATAAAAAGCTCCTTTAATTTTTTTGCCCTGTTTTTTCTACCGTTTTTGTCATTTTCCAACAATATTAGCTTATTAGTCAACCCCTCCGTATCCAGATCCTTCTCCTCGATCAGTATCGCTGCACCCAGGTCTGAAATTCGCTTTGCGTTATGGTATTGATGGTTTCCGGATACGTTTGGAGAAGGGATGAGAATGGACGCAACTCCGGCTTCAACAATCTCCGAAACGGTCATAGCACCCGACCTACAGATTACGATATCGGCCGCCTTCATTGCTACGGGCATATTGTCTATATAAGGTACAATCGCACATCCGTTTTTAAGCCCGGCTTTATATTCGGATTTTATTTCGCTAAAGTATCTTTCTCCTGTGGCGTGTAAATGCTTTACCTCGTCTTTTTTTGCCGAATGCTTTTCCATTACCTCTAAAACTACGCTGTTAAGTTTTTCTGATCCTATACTTCCTCCAAAAGAGAGGATAAAAAGTTCTTTATCTGCGATGCCGAAGGATCGCCTTGCTTCATGTCGTGATACCTTTTTAAAGGTTTCACGGGTTGGATTTCCAACCGTAAGGGTTTTTGCTTTTTTACTTAAATAATGCTTCGTATCCTCCACGCCCAGAAAAACCCGATCGCATTTTCCTGATAGTAGTTTTGTCGTAAGCCCGGGAGTAAAATTTGACTCATGAATTGCGCGTGGGACTTTCATAGTCTTTGCTGCAGAAACCACGGGCCAGCACACATACCCACCTGTACCTACAATTACGTCCGGCATAAAATCTTTAATTATTTTTTCTGCTTCTTTTTTAGCCTTGATTGCCGAGAGAACGCGTCCAAGATTGCTTGGACTCAAGCTTCTTTTTAACCCTTGTATTTTAATTGTTTTTATCTCAAAGCCGGCTTTTTTTATCAGGTTGTTTTCTTTTCCACCCTCGCGTCCGACAAAAAGTATTTTTGTGGTTTTATCCTGCCTTAAGGCTTCCTCAGCGATTGCAATAGCCGGATTTACGTGTCCGGCCGTTCCACCACCACAAAGTAACAGTCTCATTTTCTATCCTCTCACTTTTGAATTTTAGAATATCTTGATACCGACAAAATAATTCCCATTTCAAAAAACAGCATTACAAGCGATGAGCCACCGTAGCTGAAAAATGGAAGTGATATTCCGGTATTCGGAATTGTGTTAGTAACAACAGCGATGTTTAACAGTACCTGTACAGCCATTTTGATACATATTCCGAGGCAGAGTAGTCTTGTGTAGCAGTCAGACGTTCGCATGGCTATCATACAACCACGATGAATAAGGCAGGCGAAGATTATTACTGCAACCGAAGCACCGATCAAGCCAAGCTCCTCACAAAGTATAGCAAATATCATATCGTTTGCAGGCTCGGAAACGTAGCAGTGCTTAAGAATACTGTTTCCGTACCCAATACCGAAGAGTCCTCCCGATCCAATCGCCATTAATCCCTGTAAGGTCTGCCAACCACCTGTAAGCATGTATAATTCCGGGTTCTGCCATACGGTAATTCTATCTTTTGTGTAGTCGGTAAAAAGTGCAAGGCAGGTTACTCCTACTATACCTATTACACAAAAGGCAGATATGTATCTCGGATCTATTCCTGCTATGAATATGAGAATAAGTCCGATTGTACCGAGAATAATTATACACGACAGATGCTTTTGAAGCATTACAAGAATAATAGGGATAAAGACTATTATACAAGGGAGAACCGTACCGTAAAGAAAGATGTTCCTACGGTTTCTCCTATCGGTTGCCAAAGCTTCATATTTTTCAAAGTAAAATGAAAGCATCATTATGATTGAAAGCTTTGCAATCTCAGACGGCTGAATAGTTATCGGACCGATTGATATCCATCTTTGCGCTCCATTTCCTACAAATCCAACGGCAAGAACAAGTATCAAAAGAAAAAGTGTTACGCCGTATAAATGTGGAGTAAATCTTTTGTATACCGAAGGATCTATTCTTGAAGAAAGTATCATAACGGCAAATCCTATCAGAAGCCATACCGTTTGCTTTTTTATAAAATATAAAGCATCATTATATCTGGCCTCGGCATACGCTGTTCCGGCACTGAAAACCATCAGAGTTCCGTATGCGGTGATCAGTACAACCATAAGGAGAAAGGTAAGATCGACTCTGCCTGTTTTTTTATCCGATACAAATAGCATCGAAAAAAACGAAGGTGTTGAAGGCTTGTAGTATGGTTTCATATCAACTCCTTAAGAATAAAAGTGAAAAGGCTGAAAAAATTAGTGTCACTATCACCGAAATGACACATATTCTGTTTTCGCTGAAACCACATTTTTCCAAGTGATGATGGAGTGGAGCCATTTTGAACAATCGCTTTTTGGTAAGCTTAAAAATCAGAACCTGCAGTATCACAGATATACCTTCGATAACATATACAATGCCTATAGGAATAATCAGCAGTGGTTTGTTAATAGAGAAAGCGAGGCTCACGGTAAGGGCACCGAAAAACAGCGAACCTGTGTCTCCCATAAAGATTTTTGCCGGATTTATATTAAAGAACAGAAATCCACATCCTCCTCCTATAATTGCAGAAGATATAATCGGAATATCATAAGAGAAAGAGTAGCCAATAATCAGAAATACTGTTCCCATTGCGACGGCAACACTTGAAGCAAGTCCGTCTACACCGTCGGTAAGATTTGCGAAATTGACAATACCGAGCAGCAGAAAAATTGCTACAGGGTAGTATAGTAAACCAAAATCTATTTTTGTAAACGCAAAATCAATAACCGTGTTATCTGCAAGAAAATGTTTTCTCGCCATAAGAAATATTATTGACAGGATAAGCTGAAGCCCCAGCTTCTGAAGTGGAGTTAATCCTGCGTTTTCTTCTTTATGAAGCTTCATCAGATCGTCAAATACACCGACCAGAGAATTCCCAAGTGCAAAAATTGCTGAAATCAAAATGGATATTCCTTCGGCTTTTTGATTTTGAATAAGGATTATTGCGGCAATTGTAAGCGACAGAAAAATGGAAACTACGAATGCAACCCCTCCCATAGTAGGTGTCCCGTTCTTTTTCATATGCCATGACGGTCCACCCTCATATATTGGCTGTTTTGCCTTGCTTGATAAAAGAGGAATAAGTCTTGATTCGATTATCAGGGTTAATCCAATACTTAGCAAAAAGGATAAAGCACAGAGTATATATTTGTCCATAAAATCTCCTGTTTATTTTCTGAAGCAATCGAGCACACGCTCAAGTCTGATTTTTCGTGATGCCTTCATAAAAATAATATCTCCGTCGATACAGTTGTTTCGTATGTGCGCAGCGCATTTTTCGGGATCTGACTCTCGTGTTATGAAAATTCGATCGGCAGGGAAGCCCACTTCTTTAGCCCCGAGAGACAGGTATTCTATATGATTTCCAAACAAGAATAAATTGTTGAAAACCTCGGGTGAGATAGCATTTCCGATTTTACGATGTATTTCGTTACTCATTTCGCCAAGCTCTAAAATATCGCCTAAAAGGAGACTTTTCCTTCGTAAACTCCATAATCTTCTGGCACTGTTTAACAGGGCAAAAACCGATTCCTCAGATGCATTGTAAAAATCAGCATAAAAACATAGGTTTTCACGATAAATCACGTTCTGCCTTGTATTATCTCTTGAAACTAATGATATTCTTTCGGAAAGCTCACTCGGGCTAAGTCCGATTTCCATCGCAACCGATGCTGCAGCAAGCAGGCATTTCCTATTGTGCTCCTCGCTTAAAGCAAATTTTGCTTTTGTATATAACTTCTGATTTTTATATAAAGAAATTTCGTTTTTGTCATTCAGAGTCAAGTGGTACGAAGCCTTAGGATTTATATCGGAAAATGTTTTTTTGTTTTTTGCGTTTGCCAAAAGTGGTTCGTCATCAGGAACAATGATTGTGCCGTTATTCATTCCGTCAAGGATCTCAAGCTTGGCTTGTGCAATTTTTTCACGGCTGCCAAGATTGCCGATATGTGCCGTTCCTACGTTTGTAATTAGTCCTATATCCGGACACAAACATTTGGATAAACGGCTGATCTCTCCCGGGTGATTCATTCCCATTTCCAATAGCAGAATTTCGCTTTCTTTTTTTGCAGATAACAGCGAAAGAGGCATTCCTATTTCGTTATTCAGATTTCCCTCCGAAGCGTGTGTTTTATAGTGTTCTGAAAGAAGAATTTTCAGGAATTCCTTTGTGGTTGTTTTTCCCACACTTCCGGTAATTCCTATCCTATATAATATATAAGGAAGGTTTTTGTTAAAAAAAGAGGAAAATAACAGTAAAGCAGACCTGCCGTCAGGGTGTAAAATATCGGAGATAAGAGGGTTTGCCGACAGTACGTATCCACCCTTCTTTTTTGCTTCCGAAGCAAAGCTACCACCGTCATATCTATCACCCTTTATTGCAATGAACAGGTCGCCGGATTTTGTTTCTCTTGAATCGGTTGATAGATGTGTAATCGATATATCTTCATTGCAGAGGAGCTTGCCACCGGTAGCATAAGCTATGACAGAGAGTAGTGTTGGATTTCCAAGCTTAATACGCATATTTTGTCGTTTCGTTTCGTTCTTTGAGAGCACAACGGATAATTTGACGCTCATCGAAGGGGTGGTAACCGTTTTTATCTATGTTATATTTCTCCGGTCCTTTTCCTATGATTGCAACCAGATCGCTGTCATTAGCACTTAGAATTGCTGCTTTTATAGCTTCCTCACGGTCTTCTTTTATTTCATAGCTCCCACGCTTGAAGCCTCTGATTATATCCGAGATAATATCCTTTGCGCTTTCGTTTCGGGAATTATCCTGAGTGATAATTACACGATCAGCGTATTTTTCAGCAATTTCAGCCATTCTGGGACGCTTTGCTCTATCACGGTCTCCACCACAACCAAATACAACCGTAAGCCTTCGGTTTCCCTTGATTGAATGCAGTTCACTCAAAATCGCACTGAATGCCTCTGATGTATGAGCATAATCTATTATTACCGAAATCTTATCATTTATTATCTCGAATCTACCATCAACAGCTTCACAGTTGCATAATGCTTTTTTTACCTCACAGGGCTTACATCCCATCTCGATACATGTAGTAGCAGCAAGAATGGAGTTATATACGTTATACATTCCCGGAATTTGAAGGTGTATTTTGAAAGAAAACTTATTTGTATTATAGGTATATTTCAAGCCGTCAAAGCCGAGCCCTTCAACGTTGTTTGCCCAGACATCTCCTCTCCAAAGTATTCCTGCCGATATTTTTTTGCCTTCACAACGGGAATAGGCTTTTTTGCCATATTCGTCATCGATATTGAAAATCGAGCATCTGCTCTTATTAAATAAACGAAACTTTGCGTTAAAATAGTTGTCAATATCCCTGTGAAAATCGGTGTGTTCCGGCGAAAGGTTTGTAAATACGGCGTAATCAAAGGTCAGTGGCGCAACCTTCTCAAGAGCGAGTGCATGGCTTGATACTTCCATTACAACGGCATCGCATCCCTGCATTTGCATTTGCTTCAGTGTTCGGTAGAGCAGGGGAGGATCGGGGGTAGTCATAGAATAGTTTGGTTCGTTAATTATTTCATCACCTATTGATATTTTTCCCGTTCCTATAAATCCTGTCTTGTACCCTACATCCGACAAAATATTCTTGATTAAGCTTGCTGTTGTCGTCTTGCCGTTTGTGCCGGTAACACCGATTATTTTCATTCCCTCAGGAGTAAACCTTTCAAATCTGCAGTAGGCGTTTGCAGTAGCAAGCCTTGAATTTTCAACTAATATTCTATGTATATTTTGGGGCAGAATTGCATTTTTATCACATATTACAGCTATGGGTGTGTTGCTTGGTGTAATTATGCTGTCATATTTTTTTGAAT
>JAFTON010000127.1 GCA_017463765.1 Clostridia bacterium
GGTATGTCAGGTTTGCTTTGAGGAGACCAATCCTAACGCAACTCACAACATCGTACACGTAGAGGCTAAGGCTGCTACTTGCTTCGAGAACGGTAACATTGAATATTGGTACTGTGAGGCTTGTGGTTATGCATGGGCTGACGAGGCTCTTACTCAGCAGACCAATATGATGAGCATTGTAACTCCTATGGCACATGCTCCTGCAACTCACGTAGAGGCTAATGCTGCTACCTGCTATGAGAATGGTAACATCGAATATTGGTACTGTGAGGCTTGTGGTCAGGCATGGCTTGACGAGGCTTGCACTCTCAACACCAATCTTATGGCAGTAGTTCTTCCCATGGCACACGCTCCTGCAACTCACGTAGAGGCAAAGGCTGCAACCTGCTATGAGAATGGTAACATCGAATATTGGTACTGTGAGGCTTGTGGTCAGGCATGGCTTGATGAGGCTTGCACTCTCAACACTAACGTTAAGTCAGTAATTCTTCCCATGGCACACGCTCCTGCAACTCACGTAGAGGCTGTTGCAGCAACCTGCACTGAAAACGGTAACATCGAGTATTGGCTCTGTGAGGCTTGCGGTCAGGCATGGCTTGACGAGGCTTGCACTCTCAATACTAACGTTAAGTCGGTAATTCTTCCTGCTCTCGGCCACGCTGATGAGAACGGCGACTACAAGTGCGACGCTTGCTCCACCAAGATGCTTCCTGATGACGGAACTGTTCTTACCATTCCTCAGGCTCTTGCAATTGCAAAGCTTCACGGTCACAACACCTACACTACTCAGAAGTACTACATCACCGGTATTGTTACTAACGTATATAACACCCAGTATGGTAACTTCTACCTTAAGGATGCAGATGGCAATGAGATTTGCATCTACGGCCTTTATATGGATGGCACTCGTTACGACGCAATGAACTACAAGCCTGTTGAGGGTGACGAAGTAACTGTTTATGGTCCTCTTGGTGCATATAACACTACTTATCAGATGAAGAACGCAGAGCTTGACGACGTTGTTGCTCACGAGCACGACTACGTTGCGGTTGTAACCGATCCTACCTGTACTAAGGGCGGCTACACCACTCACACCTGTTCTATCTGCCAGGGCTACATTGTAGACTCTGAAACCGAAGCTCTCGGTCACACCACCGAGAACGGCGAATGCGAGAGATGCGGTCAGACAATCGGCGGCGACGTTGTTAACAACGAGACCTTCACCGCAGACTTCAACACCGTGAACAATACAAATACTTCTTATACTACAGTTACTACCACTAGTGGTTGGGTAGCCACCAACGCTGCAGTATTCAAGGGTGGTACAACCGATAGCAGCCCCGCATTCAAGATGATCGGCGATGCTTCTAACAGAGCACTTTGTATCAATGGAAAGACTTCCGCAAAGGGTACTATCACTTCTCCTACCATTTCTGGCGGTATCTCCAAGCTTAGCCTTAAGTATGGTCTTCCCTTTAGCGATACCAAGATAGGATTCACCATTAACATTAAGCAGAACGGTGTTGTTGTTTCTTCCAAGACTATTAGCAACAACTCCGCAACCAAGCTTACTGCTTATACTTTGGATTGGGATCTTGCAGCAGATGGTGTTGCAGTTAGTGGCGATTTTGTAATCGAAATTGTTAATAATAGTCCCTCTAACAGTTCTTCCAATAAGGACCGTACCGCTATTTGGGACGTTCAGTGGACTACTAACTATTAATCAAAATAACAGAGCATAAGTTTAAACTTTGATCTGTTATTAGGTTTAAAACCACACCCTTCGGGGTGTGGTTTTTTGCATAAATAAACATTTTTTAAGTCACAAAATTTCATTTTGGTAAAAAAAACAGTATAAAATGCGCTAAAAATGAAATATCTTTAAAAAACTATTGCAAAAGTAAAAATAATAATATATAATATATATAATATTTTTATGAAAATGACGAATATTTATTTGTCAATAAACACGAGGCAAGGAGGAATTGCCGATGAAAACAGAATTTAAGATATTTGCTTTGGTGATTGTGCTTTCTGTTACAACCCTTTGCCTCGGCAGTTTTGACGATTTTCCAAAGCATGAGCATAATTATTCTTCTGAGTGGAGCTTCGATGAGATAAATCATTGGCATGCTTCGATTTGTGACGTCGAGGAAGATTGCGCACTGTCTGTTTTTGAGCTTGGTGTACACATTTTTGCAGACGGAAATTGTTCGGTTTGTGGTTATGCCGATCCCTCCTTTGACGGTAACGGCAATAATGAGGATGATAATGTCGATAAAAATCCCGATGACAGCAAGGATGATACCGATATCGATAACGGTAACGACAATACCGAAGACGGTGACGGCATTGGTGACGGCGACGGTGATAATGATGATAATGATGATAAGGATGATCCGGGAGTTACCGTTTGCCAACATAACTATAGCTCAGAGCAGACAAAAGCTCCGACCTGCACGGAAAATGGTGAAAATCTCTTTACCTGCAGTCTTTGTGGCGATAGCTATACCGAGAGTATAGCTGCAAACGGACATACCGAGATAGCTATACCCGGAGTTATACCCACCTGTACCGAGAGTGGTTTATCGGGGGGAAAGCAATGCAGCATCTGTGGAGAGATAACCAAAGCGCAGATAGAAATTTCTCCTAAGGGTCATAGCTTCAGTGAAGGTATTTGTTCGGACTGTGGCGCGACAGATCCTGATTTTGAGGTTCCCGTTGTTAATTATATTCATACGGCTACTACAAATAATTACTGTTGGGTAGATAAGGTAAGCTTTACTGCATCAGAGTCGGGCGAGTACACCTTCATTATGCCTTCGGGACTTGGCGCATGGGATGCTGATGACTGGAGGAGTGGAAAGAAGGGTCCTGTTATAGATGCCCTTCATCCAAACTATATTCCCGGTGAGTTCAGCTTTACCATTCCGATTGCAGAGGGTGCAACCTATGAATTTTATATCGGAGCTGTGGAAAGACGGGAGTGGACGATCGGTTGGACATTTGTAGCCTGCGAGGTTGAGGTTGATGATGAGAACAGTGATGAACCCGTAAACGCCGACCTTGCTATCGGAAACAATCTTATCGATGGACATAGCATAATCTATACCTATAAGGCAGCCTCCGACGGTACGCTTACCCTTACTCTTAGCAGTATTATTGATGGCAGTGTTGAGGCTTCATATAGTTTAAATGGTAGTAATTCTCTTGATTTTCTTCCCGAATCCTCAATCAGCTTTAATCTTACGGAGGGCGATGAGGTTGTGATCACCGTAATTGCCGATGGTTATGCGTCGCTTGATGTAGCCTGGACGGGAGAAGTAGTGGAAGAGCCTGAAGAGGAGGATCCTTTTGTCGATTTCAGTGGTGAATACAAAGGTACCGATGCCTTTGGCAATCAGCTTCTTACCGTAATCATAGATTCGCCTGCCGCTACCGTTGAGTTTAAGTATTATCATCCTCTTACAGGACCCAATAACGTAAAGGCTACCTATAAGATCAGGGGTGGTGAGGTTACGCTTTATGATGAAAGCGGTAAGAAGCTTCATCCCCTTGCAGGTACTCTTGTTCTTGTGAACGGCATACCTTCTATTGCATCCTTCGATGGAACACAGTACAGCCTTTCTCTTGGAATTCCCGAGTCGGGTGGCAGTGGCGACGGTGACGGGGAAATTGTTATCAAGGGCGAGATGATCGACTGTGAAGAAAATACATTTAACATTACCTTGCAGGAGCTCGCTGCAGATAAGATATACGTAACCTTCGTTCCTGTTTATGACGGAGTATACGACTTCTTCAGCGATCATATATTTGTTGACACCATCATGTACGAGGACGGCACTCCTGCCGAAAAGAACGAGTATGACTTCTACGTTCTCAAGTCCTACGTTACTTACATTGTAAAGATAAATCTTGAATATATCGCGCATATCGGAAACTATACTATCACTCCTGCGTATCAGTATCCCGAGGGACACTCAAAAAATCCTATTTGGTATACTCTTGGTGAAAACTGTACTGCAGAGTATAAAGGAGATTACCATCCTGTATGGTATCAGTTCTATGCCGACGTAACAGGTACTCTTACCGTAACATCAAAGAAGGATGGAGTTACCGTAATGATTGCCGCAATACCTGATTTTGACGTTGCGGCTATTGAAACATTGTCTCTTGACGTAGTGCAGGGAAGGAAATATTATATAGGTATCGCAGCATATGACAGTACCGAGCCTGTAGCGATTTCCTTTAAGGCTTCCATCCTTGAGGGTGAAATTACCACCGACGGTACTATCAATATTCCTCATATATTCGAGCTTGGCAACACCGAGATTGATATTCCTGCTCTGGAGGGAAGATATTTTGTTTATAAATCTACAGGCAACGGCACTCTTAAGCTTTCAGCCAATAGCGCAGGATTTACCTGGTGTCTTACCGATTTCAGCGAGCCTGCGTATACAAACGATGCAGAGATATCAACGCATTTAGAGCTTGGTGATCTTGTGTATATTTATATTGAGGCAGACGCTGAAATAACCGAACCTGTATCATTCACTGCAAGCTTTACCGATGATGCTAAACAGAAATGGGTTTACGGTCCATTTGTTCTGGATGGCAGCCAACCAAACGTGATCAGGATTGACGAGCGAACATACGCGCTTATGCAGATCGGAGGCACGATTGGTCAGTTCAAGGTAAGCTGGGATAATCCGAATGCCACCGTTCTGGTAAACAACAATCCTCTGGAAAACGGGGGAACTATCTACGTAACGGATGTTTGGTTTGGTCCTTATCTTAAGATATATCTTTCTGATTATCAGAGTGGAGTCGTAAATCTTATGATATCCCCCGTATAATTTTAGTAAAACATGTGAAGGGGCTGCTTCATTTAGGCATAACCGAACAAAAAAAGGTAGAGGTACTTTTAAATGTGCCTCTACCATCAATATTTATCTAACCGAGAAAATCTAAGGTTGAAAACCTACGGTTTTCTCTTTTTTATTTGAGTTTTTGTTCTATCTCCGTTTACTCGCTCGACGTATGCCAATACGCCTCACACTCGCAAACGAAGATTTCTGCTCTAAATCAAGCAAGCCCCTTTTTTGTTTGTTTTTTAAAAACGAAACAAGATTATTGATGTAGATATATTAAACCAAATAGCAAGTAAGATGATGAAAATTGATGAAAAAAGAAGAAAATATAAAAATTGATTTTCTTAAGCTAAAAGAAATGCTATATCCAATTTAATTGATGATATTTATATGTTAATATATATACGTAAGCGAAAGATGCTTCAATACCTCGTCTTTCCTACTTCAGAACAACAAACAATGATTAATAATAAAATTTATATAACGGAGGATTTCACAATGACAAAGTTCACCAAACCCATCAGCGCATGTATCGCAATCGTTCTTGTGCTTCTTTGCGTGCTTCCCATCACGGCGTTCGCAAGTGGCAACAGCTCGAACGCACCTGCAAGCACCAACATCGACAACTTTACCATTCACAACATGGCTGACAACAGTGGATACTATCCTACCGATAAGAACGCCGTTGATACTCTCAGCTCCGGTCACAAGCGTCTGGGAACGCTTAGTGTAATTGGTAACGTTCAGCGTAAGAGCTACAACGGTTTTGAGGCTTACGCCGTTTACGGAGGTAACGTAAGCTTCGAATATAACCAGAAGTGGAGTGACAAGACGGTAGATGGAAAGACCTGGAAGCTTTCCAGCGATACATCTACTTCAATCTCTGGCATTGATACCGGATCCATAAAGACGGGTGGCTTGATCGTGCTTAAGTCTGTTGACAATGGAAGCACCTGGGTGCACACCGGAGCAAAGTCGGTTGATATTAACGACAGCAAGATAACCTTCACTCCCGACAGCTCGGATATAAAGTCCGGTGTTCTCTACAAGTTCATCAGCGTATGCGAGGCAGCTTATGAGTACACCTACAAGAGTGGTACAAAGACCAAGTATCCTTCCTACTGGGATGCTCCCTGGTACATACATGCATTCGGAGGTCCTGCAGCAGTAGGTATCTGGGTAGCTGCAAACTCCTGGGAGGAGCCCGTATATTCCACTGCACATCACTATGAGAACTTCGCACAGGTAAGCGTTGTATACCTTGCATCCGACTCCTGTGAGGTTGGCTTCTACAGCAGTGCAACAGAGAATTACGATATTTCAGGGGACTTCGATGACGTTGATGCAAAGACGGTCGAAATTCTTAACAAGGGCTTAACCCTTACAAACGGTTCCATCTCCTTTGACAAGATCCGTCTTGATAAGCTTGGTAACAAGTCCTTTGACGTAACCTACTCCTACAACTCATCCGAGTACAAGACTGCAAAGGACGGCCAGGTATTCACAAACCCCGGTAACTACAAGTTTCGTATTAAGACCAAGTTCGGTACCCAGCGTACAGTAGAGCTCTGGATCGTAGATCTCGGTTCTGATATGGCATACAGCAAGTACTTCGGCGACAGCTTTGTATCGCAGGATAAGCGTGTGTTCGATAAGACAAGTCAGCTTCCTGTATACATGGTAGGAACTAAGCTTTCTCTTACTCCCGAGAGCAACCTCCCCGGCATTACCGGTAGTATCTACAGATATGAGGATGCAGCTGCAGTTGAAAGCGAAGAGTATGAGATAGTTCACAGCTACGAGCGTCAGACAGAATCGACTGCCATCTACCTTAACGAAACAGGTATCTATTGCGCAGACCTTTACGTAGGCGATCTTAACGCTTGTGGCGAGATCATTCACTACAGCTTCTACTTTGTCATTACCGACAACCCCGATTATAAGCCCACAGTAAACCTTGAGCTTCTCACCTCGTCCGACCGTCATCTGATGATGAGCGCATGTAATTATGCTGTCTCCTTCAGCACAGCAGGTGGTGGTTCCTACGTCTTTATGTTTCCCGCGACCGATGAGGGATACGATCAGGCTCTCGCTTTTGCAGAGGAAATTGAGTATCGCTTTATCGAGGAGTACGTCGATCAGGACGGCAGCAAGTATTGGTATTACCGTGACAAGAACAGTAGTGTAAAGACTCGCTACGATAGTAAAGTGGAGCTGTTCGGTATACTTTCAGAGCATGTTTACCAGAACGCAAAGAAGGTATATATAAACAGCACCGAGAGCTACGGTACAATGAGTCTTGACGAGGCTATCGCAAATATCGAAAACACCTCTATCAAGAATGACATCAGAGTTTGTATCGACGAGGAAACCCGTAACAAGCTTGTAACTCCCGACATCATCGTTAATGGCTATACCTTCTTCCAGGCAGCAGCATATGAGACTGACGGTGTGACTGCAACCGATGAGAACGGTAACGTATATAACCTTCCTTACGATACACCTATTGAGACGGTGCTCCCCTCGACAGGCAGATATCTTATCACCGAAACCAACTGGCATTCTACCAACAGTTATTACGTTAACTACCTGGCAGACGGCGACGTTACCGGCTATATCGATTTCGCAGCGATCAAGGACTTCAGCTCCTTTACCGGTAAGATCTCCTCTGAGAGCTCGGGCAGTGTGATTGAGGCAAACTCCATTACCTTCCTTAAGGCAGAGGATAAGTATGATTCCCAGACCATCGTTACCGTATCGAAGGTTGGTGAGCGTAAGTCTCAGCTCCTTACCGAGATTGATAATTATACCGTCAGCGAGCCCGGTGACTACACCGTAACCATTACCAATAGACTGGGCAACCAGACCTCTGTAACCGTCAAGATCACCGAGGCACCCGGCACACTCCTTCGCTTCGCAGGAAACGAGGCGTATAACTGCATCGTCAAGCATGGCGAGAAGCTTGGCACACTTCCCGAGCTTAACGTATACGGCTATAATTTCAAGGGTTGGACAGCAAACGGCGAGTACGTAAACTCTGACACCCTTTGCAAGTGGACCGAGGAGGTTGTGCTTGAGCCTGTGCTCGAGGCAAAGAAGGTTAAGGTAATACTTTATCACTTCAACGGCCTTATTACCGAAAACGTTGAGTTCGGAGCTACAATCCAGCTTAATCCTGCTTCAGGTATTGAGAGTTACTTCACCTTCGCATACTGGTCACTGGATGATCAGGCTGTTGAGGAGCTTACCGTCAACACGGTTGATGATATTATGCTTGTAGCAAAGTATCACCTTGTTGATCCTGCTGCAATCAACCTGCCTGGCGATACAGTTTATTCCACCAGCGAAATTCCTGAAGTTCTCTCCTCCTTCCAGCCCGTTCCCACACCCGAGATTCCCAGCGTATCCGACGGTGTAGACGATAACGGAAAGGATAAGGCAGACACAGCTACAGACAATGTCCAGGCATCCTGCTTCGGTGAAGAGAAGGGCGATGGCGAAAAGCCCGGTTTGACCATTGGAACTATTGTTCTTGTAGCAATTATAGCCGGAGTTGTTGTAACAATCGCCACTATCGGAATCACTGCTATACGTGAGGACGACTAATCTACACTTTTAATTAATAAAAATAAGGGCTCTGCAAGTCGGAGCCCTTGGATAGGAGACAATATGAATAAGATGATCAGAATGCTTGTATGCTTGATTTTGTCTTTGGCCTTGCTGTTCTCGGCAACCTCATGCACGGTAGATACGGTTGCTCAGGAAATTGCCGGCTCTGTGGCTGATGGTTCTTCAGATACTGACGTCAGCAGTAACGGTGGCAGCACCATCGGTAAGGGCAGCACTGTTTCCACCGACCATAAAAACAAGACAGAGGACAAGGAAATTGCCGTAACCGACAATAATAATCAGTCCTTCATTACCGTTACTCCTCCTACCGAAAAATCGGATGCTTCAACCGATAAAGGCTCCGAAAAGTATACCGAGATTGATTCGGGAAACAACTCCCTGACAGATGAAGAGCTTGAGGACTTCATGGTTGCTCTCAGAGAGTATGAGCATCGCGAGGTGTTCTCGATCGCAGGTGAATGTATCGCTTTTGATCTTCATGAGGCAATAGACGGCGAGGTGTTCCAGGCGCTTGCAATAGTGGGCGACGAAATGATACCCGGTCTTGCATTTACCGAATATACAGTTCTCGAAAAGACCTCCGAAACAACCATATACAGCTGTGGCTTTATTCAGCTTATCGATCCCGACTCTGACGTAGGGGTTTCCGTAACCCGTGAAGACGTAGAGCGTGGCGTGGCAGTTGTTCCTTACGGTGAATATAATACCTCCACCAGCTTCATAATTGGTATGGGTGCAGCAATCTCCTCCTTCAGTGGTATCGTAAACAACCTTTACTTCCGTTACGATCAGCTTGCAGATTATGCCGTATCTATCACCATCGAGGAAAACGACAGATCGGTTTATGACGAAAGCATAGATCTTTATAACTTCGACCAGGATCGCTACGTATTCAAGGGCGATATGAGCTACAGCTCCACCGATGCATATCCCTATCTGACAGATGAGGCAAAGGCTTATGCAACGGCTCGCAGTGTGGTCGAGCAGATCATTGAGTATCAGAACTCAAATCACTATAACGCAGAGACCGAAACGATTATCATCTTTACCGAGGATGCAGTTGAAGAGTACATGCTTAATTCAAGTCAGCAGGGAACTATCAACGGCTTTCTTATCGAAGAGCTTAACAATATTGAGCTTGAAGCAAATCAGTTCCTGGTAGTTACTGCTGACGGTGTCAATATAGAGACGGTTGAGGACACCCATGCTCTTGCCAAGGAGCGTACAACCAACGGCATAATCGGACTCATCGGTAGTGCTTTGCTGGTTGCAGGCAGTATCTTTGTTACAGTAGCCACCTGCGGCGCCGGCGCTCCCGTAGCGATAACGGCAATCGCTGTTGTGGCAGGTGCAAGCGCCACACTCTATGGCGTATCCCAGATGATATCGTCAGTCAGCGATATCTATTACGGCTCTAAGGGCGATATAACCTCCGAGAGCATCAACCCCGTTCTTGATTGCTTCAAGAAGGCAATCGGTGATGATGAGAAGGCTACCAAAATCTATCATCTCTGGGGAATCTCCTCATCGTTAGTACAGGCTCTTGTAAACCCTGCTAACGCAGCACTCTCGCTCTCCAGGGCAGCAGGCGCAAGCGTATGGCAGACAACCATTGCAATTACTCGTGCCGTCGCAGTAGAGGCTGTTAAGATGGCAACAACCGGTCTTGTTTCCATGGGTGTCGGCTACGGTACAACCATGATCGTAACCAACATCACCGGCAATAGCAATATCGGCAAGCTTGTAGGCTTCGGAACAACACTTGTGGCAGGCTTCCTTACATACAGAAGCTTAAATAAGCTAGATGCTAAGTATAACTTCTCGGGGCTGCACTCCAAGCCTACTGTTGTGGCTGCTAAGGAAAAGCAACCTATTAGGGAGTTCAAGAATGACGATCCTAATATGTCTGCAGATGATTATAGGGCATTGGATGACGAATTTGTTCCTACGTCAAAGACCAGACATGAGGTTAAGAACCAGGGATTCAAGGATGCTCATAAGGGGGAGGAATGGTATAAGGTTTATGAAGATGGCTATATTGTAAAGGATGGCGAGGTCATCAAATATAGTCGCCATTACTTCGAAAAAGCAGATGGGTCTCATCAGCTTGATATTAAATTCTATAAAGGAAGGGTAAGCAATAAATAATGAATAATGAGTTGAAAGATGCATTAATTGCCTTCGCAACATTCAGATTGTGGTTGGATGGTGAGATTGATCACAACGTAGCTGTTCCTATGTTGTTTAACCTTAAGAAGCTTGAGTATTTTCAGAGCCTTAACTATTCAGTATCTTTCCTTGAAGCATTTGAGGAAGCAGTGGAGTATGAGACGATCAGATCGCTTATGAGTGATACTATAGCCGATGAAACTGCCGAGAGAATAATTTCCGGATTTCAGTTATCTATTCGTAATTGCATAGATGAGGGTTATGATATAGACAATTAATTGTCGCAGATATTGGCAACCGGGTTGCATAACGGTGGCTCGGTTGCAAACAACAATAAAAACTAATTATACTTTTCGAAAGGAGCATAGGATCGGCAAATTTCCACTTCCGGTAAGCAGGACGCGTAAAAAAGACTTCTTTATGGCTCGGTATCAGAAAGATAATCGAGCAGATCAATGCTAATGCAGCAGCATAATAAAACAAGCCCTCGGTTTTTACGCCGAGGGCTTAAAATTTTGTTTATTCTATTAAGAATGGTTTTTTATATAGCCGTCATTTTTTTGTTCTATTGCTATTAATAACATCCTGTGAGTCAAAAGACTTCATTTATATTATATAAGCATTAGAAGCGATATTTTGACAACCGTAGTTCGCAAAAACTGGTGTTTTTAGGCGATTTCCACTCTTATTTGAGAGCAGCCTGAGCAGCAGCGAGACGTGCGATCGGAACTCTGAAGGGAGAGCAGGATACGTAGTCAAGGCCGATCTGGTGGCAGAACTCTACGGATGTGGGGTCACCACCGTGCTCGCCACAGATACCAACGTGGAGATGCTCGTTTGCAGGTCTGCCAAGGGTAACTGCCATATTCATAAGCTTACCAACACCGGTGGTGTCAAGCTTAGCGAAGGGATCGTTCTCGAAGATCTTTGCATCATAGTAAGCATTGAGGAACTTACCGGCGTCATCACGAGAGAAGCCGTAGGTCATCTGAGTAAGGTCGTTAGTACCGAAGCAGAAGAAGTCTGCATTCTTAGCGATCTCATCAGCGGTAAGGCAAGCTCTGGGAATCTCGATCATGGTACCAACCTCGTACTTGAGCTCAACGCCTGCAGCTGCGATCTCTGCGTTAGCAGTCTCAACAACAACAGCCTTAACATACTTAAGCTCCTTAACATCGCCTACAAGAGGAATCATGATCTCAGGAACGATAGTCCATTCGGGATGCTTCTTCTGAACGTTGATAGCAGCGCGAATAACTGCGCTGGTCTGCATCTTTGCGATCTCGGGGTAGGTAACAGCGAGACGGCATCCACGGTGACCCATCATGGGGTTGAACTCATGGAGAGATGCGATAATGTTCTTGATTTCCTCAACGGTCTTGTTCTGAGCATTAGCAAGGAGAGCGATGTCTTCCTCGGTAGTATGAACGAACTCGTGGAGAGGGGGATCAAGGAATCTGATACAAACGGGATTGCCCTCAAGAGCCTCGTAAAGACTCTCGAAGTCGCCCTGCTGGTAGGGAAGAATCTTTGCAAGTGCAACTTCTCTCTCTGCAGCAGTGTCGGAGCAGATCATCTCACGGAATGCAGCGATTCTGTCTGCCTCGAAGAAC
>JAFTON010000128.1 GCA_017463765.1 Clostridia bacterium
ATGATTGAAGGAATTGAGGACCCATATAACTTCGGTTATTCCCTACGCTCGCTTTACGCTATGGGATGCTCGGGTGTTATTCTCACAGAACGCAACTGGATGAGTGCTGCCGGGGTTGTTTGCCGTAGCTCTGCCGGTGCATCCGAAATGTTTTCTATGTATAAATCCTCGCCGATAAACTGTATCGAGGTTTTTAAATCAAAGGGTTATAGAGTTGTATGCGCCGATGAAAACACAGATAATATTCTTGGAGAGTGCGAGCTTAAGCTTCCCATACTTCTTATTGTCGGAGGCGAGAAGCGTGGAATTTCCCGTTCCATAATCGATTCTGCCGACACTCTTGTAAAGATAGATTACGCAAGAGAATTTCGCGCATCGCTTTCTGCAGCATCAGCAACAACGATGTTTGCCTATGAAATTTCAAGGCAGAATAAAAAATAACATAAAAAGCCACCGTTCAGGGTGGCTTTTTTTACCATTATTCAGTATCAACCTCTGCAGCCACAGCCACCACCGTTACCCCTGGTTGTAGGAATATCGGTAGGGTGCTCTGTCCCTCTGAACTGAGCAATAGGGAAAGCGATTGTTCTGAAGAGCGAGCAAGGATTGTCATCATTTGTCGCTCCGTTGCATTCCTTATCCGGAACGCTGTAATCGGTTGCGTGAACGAGAAGCTGGGCTGGGCGCTCCATTCTGATTACCGAGAAGATGCCAAAGGAGACAAGGAGTCTGGGACCCGTAGAATTGATTACAAGCTCCTCACCGATGGAATTACGTACACCATCGGGAATATCTGCGTATTCTGTGCCACCACAAGGACAGGGACAGTTACAGTCTGACACTCTTGTACCGAGTACAATCGGTTCAACCGTCTCTACAACTGCAACAGGGTCGTTAGTTCCAACCTTCATATTGCATACACCACAATAATTATCGGAGGGGTTCGACGTAAAGGTAATTGCCCTGCCCTCGCCACCGTAAAGGATCACGTCCTTATCCAGTGCAGCAAGGCCCTTGAAGCACTGACTTCTGCCTACACCGAGGCATGCCTCAAATTCAACCTCAATGTAATAACGGATTTTTATCTGATAAAATCCACAGTTAAAGGGCACTTCATCAACTCCAACATATGCCCAAAGGAGTTTAGCGCCACGCGTTCTCACGTTGCTGGAGTTCGCAAGGATTTCCTCGCCTACACAGGTGAGATAAACTCTGGTATCTTCGAAACAGTCTCTGTCACGGCAACTGTCGAGGACTCTCTTAGTGTCGATGCATACCGTCCCGTTGCCACAGGTATTCGTATTGTTACCTACCTGATTGCCACAGAGGGATGCGTTTCTGTTATCTTGCATTATTTTGACCATTCCTTATAAAGCTGATTATACATAGTATTGTACTTGAATAAAGACCAATAAGTCTTTACCTCGATATTATTCTATGAAAGGAACGAAATAACGTGAAAAAACCCACGGATAAAACACCCGTGGGTAAAATATTCATTATTAATTAAACGTATGCCTTAATAGCGTCGGGGCAATCCTCAACAGCGATGGAGCAAGTCATAACAAGATTAACTTCCTTGGTTATATCCTCAAGCTTCTTAAGCATAGCCTCAAGACCAACAACGTCCTCGCGAACGATCTTAAGCGCAGAGTCTACGAAGATGTCGGTGATGTCGGAGTTGGAAGCAAGAATACCTGCGATGAAGCCATAAAGAGCCTCTGCATCACTAACAGCATAAGCGTCTGTATCAATAAGTCTTGCTTTATATGTAACGTCGTGGATGAGCTTATCACCCTTCTCAATGCAAACAACGTTTCCCTTTGATTCGTTAACAGCATTGTTTACCATTTCGATAAGAGTCTTGGTTTTGCCGGAGCCTTTGCCACCGATGAATAATTTTATCATTTTGAAAATCCTCCTAATTTTGAGATTGTATATCTCTCTATATACATTTTACAATAAAATTGAATAAAATGCAATAGTAAATTAATAATTTTATTTTTAAAACAAATATTTTGTATAAATTATACAAGTATATATGTGCACTATTAACTGTAAATACGGGCTTCAAGCTCGTTTTTCATATCCTCATAACCGGGTTTGCCGAGAAGAGCGAACATATTTTTCTTATAAGCCTCAACGCCGGGCTGGTTAAAGGGATTAACTCCGAGAATATATCCGGAAATTCCACAGGCAAATTCGAAGAAGTACATAAGGTATCCAAGAGATGCAGCAGTTCTGTCCTGAACCTCAAGAAGAAGGTTCGGAACACCACCGTCGTTATGAGCAACGATAGTTGCAGTCTGAGCTGTCTTGTTAACAAAATCAAGCTGACGTCCTGCTATAAAGTTAAGTCCGTCAACGTTTGCAGGATCCTCGGGAATAACAAATTCAGCACCGGGATTATTTATGCTTATAACAGTTTCAAAGAGATTTCTCTGACCGTCCTGAATATACTGACCCAAAGAATGAAGATCGGTTGAGAATACCACGGATGCAGGGAAAATACCCTTCTGATCCTTGCCCTCGCTTTCACCGTAAAGCTGCTTCCACCATTCGTTAAACATAAGCATATAAGGCTCATATCCAACGAGAATTTCGGTAGTCTTTCCTTTGCCGAGAAGAATGTTTCTGATAACGGCATATCTCACGGCATCATTGTTGTCAAGGTCGAAGTTTGCAAACTTATTCATTGCAGACTGCGCGCCACTCATAAGCGCATCGATATCAATACCTGCACAAGCTATGGGAAGAAGTCCAA
>JAFTON010000129.1 GCA_017463765.1 Clostridia bacterium
ATCGATATATTCAATAATCTCCTTGGCATTATTCTCTATTGTTGTAAAAGCTTTGTCGCTTTCGGCGTGACCGTTCAGTATAGGTAAAATGATATGATAATCATTTTGAAGCGCATTTGCTACATCCTCATAATTCCACCAGGACAACCCACCGCCGTGTAGAAGAATAATTGTATCAAGACAATGTTTTCCATATTCTATATACTTCATTTTTACACTCACTTGTAAATTCTGGATTTTCGGTGAGTTTATTATATCACATAATCTATTAGAAATCAATATTTTTTTAAGCGAATCAATAATTGAACGAAAGGGGTATAAAGTGAACGATTTATATTTTACGGATAAAAACAAAAAAGCTTGCAAGGACAAAAAGATTCCGGCAAGCCTATATTTTTTGCTATAAAATTAAGGCGCAAGCCTTGCATATCATCAATTTCGTAGAAATTGTATATCATCAGACACGAAGTGGCTGAATATCATCAATGCAGAGCATTGTATATCATCATTACGGAGTTTAATACACGCTAAAGCGTGATGATATGCAAAAAAGAGCGATTTTCTCGCTCTTTTTGATGATATGCACGCAAACAAGTTGCGTGATGATATGCCATTACTCCGTAATGGATAAAAAAAGTCGTATCAAAATGATACGACTTTTTTGGTGGGGGAAGCTGGGTATTGCCGCTCGGGGTAATATGGGCAATGATTACACTTTTTGTACTGATTGCGCGTAGCATCTCCTCGCCTGGCAAGATACCACCAAAGGTGGTATGCGGCACAGCGATGACTTTGTCACGCTGTTGCTCGCAACAGTTTCCTAATCATAAAAAATACCGAGTCACAAGGACTCGGTATTTTTTATGGTGGGGGAAGCTGGATTCGGACCAGCGAAGTCAGTGACAACAGATTTACAGTCTGCCCCCTTTGGCCGCTCGGGAATTCCCCCATGAAATATGGAGCTGGTGAACGGAGTCGAACCATCAACCTGCTGATTACAAATCAGCTGCTCTGCCATTGAGCCACACCAGCATCTGTCACGATCATTATTATAGCAGAATGAAACTCATTTGTCAACCCCTTTTTTGAAAATTTTTTATATTTTTTATTTTTTATTTTAAATAAAAATTAATGCCGGGAAAAGGCTGTTTTAAATATATTTTGAGAGGTTCATACAATATCATAAATCTAAAAAAGCAGAAAGCTAATTATAATAAAGGAAGACATCATAAAGCTAATTATAATAAAGGAAAATATTATAGAATAAAAGAAAAAGAACGGCATCCTGCGACACCGTTCTTTTGACCCGGGCAAAAATTACTTTGCCTCTGCCTCGCTCTTGGAGATGATCTCCTTACCCTTGTAGAAACCACAAGCTCTGCATACACGGTATGCAAGGATGGGCTCGCCACAGTTAGGGCAATTTACAATGTTGGTGGGGTTCTCGAGCTTCCATACGCTGGAGCGTCTCTTCATCTTTCTCGAGTGGGATACTTTTCTCTTCGGTACTGCCATTTCGTTTTACCTCCTGTATTGAGCATGCTATGAGCCTAAGCCCCACGCATTCTCTGTATATTATTTTTTATTTTTCTTCACTTTTCAATTGGTCAAGAAGCTTCTGCAGTGGTGCAAGTCTGGGATCGATTTCTCTGTGATCGCAATCGCACTCACCTTCGTTAAGGTTCTTACCACACTTGGGACAAAGTCCCTTACAGTCCTCCTTACACAAGAAGCGCATAGGGAACTCCATTTCAAGCTGCTCACGCAGCTGCTCGTCCATATCAAGGAATCCGTCCTCGATAATAGCGAACTCATCAAGCTTGCTTTCATCAAGATCACCAAGCAGATTTCTCGGAGCAACGGTTTTCTCAAGGTCAAGGGTAAACTCGCCGGTTACGGGAGCGAGACAACGTGCGCACTGCGCCTCGTAGTCTACTGACATGGTAAGGGTCATCCTCATATATCCGGCAGTGTTGGTAATTTCACCGCTAACCTTCATGGGAGAAGGAAAACCGACACCCGAAAGATAGCTTCCGGTGTCCTCGGAGTCTACGTCAAGGGGTAGCTCATAGTCGAACTCGAGCAGACGGTCCCCAGCAAGCAAGGGTCTAAGGTCAAGCTTCACCTGATATATCCTCCTTTTGACGTCATTTGGGCGCAGTTTAGGCTACGATCCCAAAAATCGTACAATACATTATAAATCATTGAAATCTAAAAGTCAAGTGTTTTTTGAAAGTTCTGAAAAATATTTTTCGTTTTTTTAAAAATATAAGAAAATATAGCCCAAAACTATTGATTTTCTCCCCTTTATATGATATAATAATTTGGTTTGTATTGAGCAGGTGCTCACCCCCAAAAATAAACGGAGGTATCAGAAATGAAATATGACGTTATTATAGTCGGAGCAGGCCCGGGTGGTATATTCTCGGCTTATGAGCTTACTACCATTGCTCCCGAGCTTAAGGTTGCAGTTATTGAGGCAGGAACCGAGCTGAAGAAGCGTCGCTGTCCTATCGACGGTGATAAGATCAAGAGCTGCGTTAAGTGTAAGAGCTGCGCTATTATGTCCGGTTTCGGTGGTGCAGGTGCCTTTTCTGACGGAAAGTATAATATTACCAATGATTTCGGTGGCTCGCTTTATGAGTACATAGGCAGAAAGACTGCTATTGATCTTATGAAGTACGTTGATGAGATCAATCTTGCATACGGTGGCGAGGGAACGAGAATGTATTCGACTGCAGGCACATCCTTCAAGACCCTTTGTGTGCAGAATAAGCTTAAGCTTCTTGATGCGTCGGTACGTCATCTTGGCACCGATAAGAATTATATTGTACTTGAGAACCTTTACAAAAAGCTTTCGAAGAAAGTAGATTTCTTCTTCAATACCCCTGCGCAGAGCATAGAAAAGCTTGATGACGGTTACCGTGTTATCACCAAGAAGGGAATCTTCGAGGGAGCTAACTGTATCGTTTCGGTTGGTCGCAGTGGCTCTAAGTGGATGGAAACGGTCTGTCGCGATCTTGACATCAATACAAAATCCAACCGTGTTGACATCGGTGTTCGTGTTGAGATTCCCGCAGTTATTTTTGAACATATTACAAGCGAGCTTTACGAGGGTAAAATCGTATACCGTACCGAGAAGTTTGAGGACCGTGTTCGTACCTTCTGTATGAATCCTAATGGTATCGTTGTTACTGAGAATATTAACGGTATCGTTACCGTAAACGGTCACAGCTTTGAGGACCCCAGCAAGAAGACCGAGAACACCAACTTTGCACTCCTTGTTGCGAAACACTTCTCCGAGCCATTTAAGGACTCCAACGGATATGCAGAGAACATTGCAAAACTTTCCAATATGCTTGGTGGTGGCGTAATCGTGCAGCGCTTCGGTGACCTTGAGAGAGGCAGACGTTCTACTCATAACAGAATTGAGGAGAATACCGTAACACCCACCCTTTCGGCAACACCCGGCGACCTTAGCCTTGTACTTCCGAAGCGTATACTCGACGGAATTATTGAGATGATCTATGCGCTTGATAAGATTGCACCCGGTATGGCAAACGATGATACGCTCCTCTACGGTGTTGAGGTTAAGTTCTATAATATGGAGGTTGAGCTTGACGAGCATCTTGAGACCAAGCACAAGGGTCTTTACGTTATCGGTGACGGTAGTGGTGTAACTCACTCACTCTCCCACGCTTCTGCAAGTGGTGTATTCGTTGCCCGTAGAATTGCAGAAGAGAATGATTAATTTTACGATAAATAAGTTTTTTAAAACCACCTTCGCTCAGAGGGTGGTTTTTTGCGCTAAATTCAAAAAAGTTATTTACAAATGATAAAAATAGTGATATAATAGTTTTGCTACACAAAAATTAATAACGAATTATGGATAAGCTCGCTATTTTTTAATAGGGGGTTTTATACCTTTTTTAATTTTGTACACACTAACTATGTGAGTCTTGGTAAAAATGCAGGATCCGCTAGTTGGTGTGGTGAGTTATATCCATATCGTTAGTTTTTGTGTAGCGACAATTGGAGTCCTGCGTTTTTCGGTGCGCTGACTTCGGTTGGCGCACTTTTTGTTTTTTACCGAAAAAACAAACAAAATTAAGGAGAAAAATGAAAATGAAAAAGCTTTTACTTACGCTTATCGTTTTGATAGCCTGCGCTCTATGCTTTAGCTCCTGTCAGTTTATCAATTCGGTAATTCCTTGTAATCACAAGGAAACGGTAACCGATGCTGCCGTCGCTGCAACGTGTACCGAAGCGGGACTTACCGAGGGTAAACATTGTGCAAAGTGTGGTGAGGTTATTGCGGCACAGCAGACGGTACCTGCTCTCGGACATACCGAGGTTATTGACGAGGCAGTTGTGCCTACCTGTGACAAGGAAGGTCTTACGGCAGGAATACACTGCTCGGTTTGCAACGCCACCGTTGTTGCACAGGAGGTAGTTCCCGCATCTCATACATACGGCGAGTGGGAAATCATAACCGAAGGCGATTGCTTCACACCTGGTGAACAAAAGAGGGTTTGCTCCGTATGCTCAAAGGAAGAGATAGAAAAAACCGTAGCTCTCGGTCATTCCTTCGTTCAGAACGAGGAAACAAAGCTCTTCTATTGCGAGAAATGCGATGCAAGAATCTACGCAGGACATCTTTACGCGGCGATTGACGTAGAGATGAATTGGTATGATTCCTATGAATACTGTAACGCACTTGGTGGTCATCTTGTGACTATTACCTCTCAGGAAGAGCAAGGTGTGATTACAGATTTAATTGATAGCAGACCTATTCCCGACGGCATAACCGAATGGTATTATTGGAACGGTTTGGTAAGAAACACAGACGGTTGGCATTGGGTAACCGGCGAGGAAGTTGTTTATACCAATTGGAGTAGCAGAGAACCTGATGATAACGGTTCTACACAGTGGCTTGTATCTATGGCTACAAGCCGTAGAGGTCATTATAATGAACACGCAAAGATTGGACAGTGGGAAGATGTTGTTCAAAGTTCCAAAAAACCGTTTGTTTGCGAATGGGAGCTTGACATAACTGAGAGCGAGCATTTCTTTACCGAGTGGAGAACCGTGACTGAAGTTAGCTGTTTCGGTGATGGCGAGGAATGGAGAATTTGCACTCACTGTGGTCTTGAGGAAACGAGGGTTGTAGATCAGCTTGAGCATAGCTTCGTATTCAATGAAGCAAAGGGAATTACCACCTGCGAGCATTGCGAGGCAGTTCTGTATAACGGACATATTTACATGATATTTACAGATAATATTTCCTGGTTTGATGCTTACAAGAATTGTATTGCTCTTGGTGGTCATCTTGTGACTATAACCTCAGAGGAGGAGCAGACCTTCCTTACTACCTATATGAATTCTCAGTCCTTCAGCAGCACTGCTTGGCTTGGTGCATACAGTGATAGCGAAAGCTGGCATTGGGTAAACGGTGAGATGTTTGAATATACAAACTGGAAATCCGGACAGCCCAGCTATAGTGATGATGCTGAATACTACGCATCTATAAATTACAATGGCTTCGGTTATTGGAACGATCTTCGTCCTCTTTCAAAATACGGATATATCTGCGAGTGGGAAGTTGAATAACTTAAAATCATTCAGGCGAGCCTTAAAAAACAGGCTCGCTTTTTTATATATATTTCCTTGAATTTTCATATTGACAACGTTTAAAATATATAGTATAATCTAAACGTTAATTAAAATACGGGAGGTATTGCCCATAATGACAGATATTGAAATTGCTCAGTCGGTGCAACCGAAGCATATTCTTGAAATTGCAAGGACTGTGGGTATTGACGAAAAATATATAGAGCTCTATGGAACTAATAAGGCAAAGCTTGATCTTTCCTTGCTTGACGATCTTCGGGGTAAGCCCGACGGTAAGCTGGTGCTGGTTACTGCAATTAATCCCACACCTGCAGGCGAGGGAAAGACAACAACTACCATAGGACTTGCCGACGGTATGAAGCGTATTGGTAAATCCGTTGCCGTAGCTCTTCGTGAGCCATCTCTCGGACCTGTTTTCGGTGTTAAGGGTGGAGCTGCAGGTGGTGGATGGGCGCAGGTTATTCCTATGGAGGATATAAACCTTCATTTCACCGGTGACTTCCATGCGATCGGCGCAGCAAACAACCTTCTTGCAGCTATGCTGGATAACCATATTTATCAGGGAAACAGTCTGAATATAGATCCCGAAAAAATCACTTGGAAGAGATGCGTTGATATGAATGACCGTCAGCTTCGTGTTGTTCGTGACGGTCTCGGTGGCAGAACGGGTGGCGTGCCTCGTGACGACGGATATGATATTACCGTTGCATCCGAGATTATGGCTGTTCTTTGTCTTGCAAGCTCGATTGCCGACCTTAAGGCGCGTCTTGCTCGTATTATCGTTGGCTATACCTATGACGGTGCGCCCGTTACTGCAGGCGACCTGAAGGCGCAGGGAGCTATGACGGCATTGCTTAAGGATGCTCTGAAGCCAAATCTTGTCCAGACCCTTGAGGGAACTGCTGCATTTGTTCACGGTGGACCTTTTGCCAATATTGCCCACGGCTGTAATTCTGTTATCGCTACCAGAACGGCTATGAAGGTGGCTGATTATGCCATTACCGAGGCAGGTTTCGGTGCAGATCTCGGAGCCGAAAAGTTCCTTGATATTAAGTGCCGTATGGCAGGACTCACCCCCTCTGCAGTGGTTATTGTCGCTACGATCCGTGCTTTGAAGATGCATGGTGGACTTGATAAAACTCAGCTTGGCGAGGAGAATTCAGAGGCTCTTGAGAGAGGTATTCCCAATCTTCTGCGCCATCTCTCCAATATCAAAAACGTGTACAAATTACCTGCAGTCGTTGCAATAAACAAATTCCCCACAGACACCGATAAAGAGGTTGAGTTTATTATTAATAAATGTAAGGAACTGGGTGTAAACGTTGTGCTCTCTACCGTCTGGGCTGACGGTGGTCTCGGAGGCGAAGCTCTCGCACGGGAGGTTGTCCGTCTTTGCGAGGAGGAAGAGGGAGATTTTACCTTCTCTTATGAGCTTGACAAGAGTATCGAAGAGAAAATAGAGTCGGTGGCAACAAAGGTTTACGGTGGCGAAGGTGTGATTATTCTTCCCGAGGCACAGCAGGAGATCGAGCGACTTAATTCTCTCGGACTTTCGGGGCTTCCCGTATGCATTGCAAAAACACAGTATTCCTTCTCTGATGACCCGAAGCTGCTTGGAGCTCCCGAGGGCTTTAAGATCACCGTAAAAAAGGTAAAGGTATCTGCAGGCGCAGGCTTTATCGTGGTTCTGACCGGCGATATTATGACTATGCCAGGACTACCCAAAGTACCTGCAGCAGAGAAGATCGACGTAACCGATGACGGTAGAATTGTAGGACTCTTCTGATATGAAACTTATAATTGCATCTAATAATGCTCATAAAATTTATGAAATAAAGCAGATTTTGTCGGGCGAGTTCGATGGGATTTACTCACTTGCCGAGGCAGGCGTGGATCACGAAACGGTTGAGGATGGCAGCACCTTTGCCGAAAATGCGCTTAAAAAGGCGCGTGAGATAGCTGCGATTACCGGCTGTGCCTCTCTTGCCGACGACAGTGGACTTTGCGTAAATTCTCTCGGTGGCGCACCGGGCATATTCAGCGCGCGCTATGCAGGTGGTGGGGTAGAGCACTCTACAGATAGCGAAAATAACGCCTTTCTTTTGAAAAACCTTGAGGGGATAGCCGACCGTTCGGCATACTTTATCTGCACTATGGCTCTGGTTTATCCCGATGGCAGAGAGATTGTCGCCGAGGGATATATGCATGGCAGCATAATCGATTCTCCACGCGGTGCGCAGGGCTTTGGCTACGATCCTCTGTTTTTGCCTGTTGGAGAGAGTCGTACCGTTGCAGAGCTCAGCGATTCAGAGAAAAATGCTATCAGCCACCGTGGAAATGCTCTTAAAGATCTATTATCCAAAATCAAGTGATTCAGAGGCATATATGGAACAGATTCTTGACATAATTCTCGACGTAATAAACGTCGTAGGTATAATCTCCTTTGCGGCGGCAGGTGCGATGATTTCAATTGATAAGGAAACAGACCTGTTTGGAGTTATTTTTCTTTCGCTTATCACCTGCTTCGGTGGTGGAATACTCCGTGATATGATTGCCGGCCATAAGATAGGCAGAATGCTTCCTGCCTTCTTTACAGAGCTTAAAATGGAAATAATTGTTTGCGTTTGTACGGCTTTTGTTGTCTTTTGGCTTGCATTCCTGCTGAAAGAGAGGTATGTGAGGGAGGAAGCAACCGTTGAACAAATCAACAACGTGCTGGATGCTCTCGGCCTCGGTGTATTTGCCTCGGTTGGTACTGCTGCGTATATCGGGCTCGGTCCCTTTGTTGCTATCACTATGGGCTTTATTTCTTCGGTTGGTGGCAGTATTATCAGAGACGTTATTTTGCGCGATATTCCTCTTATTCTCCGTAAGCGTGTGTATGCTGTAGCAAGCATTCTCGGCTCTGCGATTTATTACATTGTTCACGAGATTCTGATGAAAGGAATGAGAACTGCCGACGTTGTCGGAACTCTTTGCTGTATGCTGGTTATTTTCAGCATCAGAATGTGTGCTACCATATTCAGATGGAATATGCCGAAGGCGATTGATTTTGCGAAAATCACTGCAGCAACCGAAGAAAACGAAGCTTCAAAGGTTTGATACATAATAATTTTAAGTGAACGGCTCGCTCTCACGGGCCGTTTTTTCTTTGCTTCAAATATTTTTGTCGTTGACAAATTAATAAAAATGATATATAATATAATTCCTAATTATTTGAAAGGAGTAGGCTATGAACGGAAAACGTGCATTTTACAGATCACAGCTCAGTATATTCAAGCCATTTGTTGAAAAGTGCTCGCTCAGCACCGTCAGACGTGCTCAGGACGGTGTGGGTAAGCTTATGGCCGGCTCCTATAAGGATCAGGTTTCGGTTGAGCATATTTTAGTTGGAGATATGAGATGCGTTATGCTTTCGCCGAAGGATGCAACCTCTGCCGGAGTGATGCTTTATCTTCACGGTGGTGGCTACGTTGCCGGTAATCTTGATTATGCAATAGGCTGCGCCAGCCTGCTGGCAGTGAAATGTGGTATGCGAGTGTTTACCGCTGAGTTCAGGCTCGCACCCGAGCATATCTATCCTGCTGCACTTGATGATGCTATGGATGCTTACGGATACCTTCTTTCTAACGGATATGAGCCCTCGCGAATCGCTCTTTGTGGAGAGAGCGCAGGTGGTGGCTTATGCTTCGCACTTTGTCAGAAGCTTCGGGACAAGGGAAGAACCATGCCTGCCGGAATCGTAGCGATCTCACCCTGGACAGACCTTACGATGAGCAGTCCCTCATATGAAATAAATAAAAAAGACGATCCGTCTATGACTGTTGAGAGACTGAAGTACTTTGCAGACTGCTACGTCTACGGTGCAGAGCGTGATAAAAAAGAACGACTTCATCCCTTGACAAATCCGAACCTGGAGGAGGATCGGAAAATCAAGTCCGACCCAAGACTCTCGCCTCTGTTTGATTCACAGGATAAAATGCCCGAGACTCTTATTTTTGTCGGTGGAGATGAGATAATGTATGATGATTCGGTTCTCATGCATGAGAAGCTTCTTGATGCAGGCTGTAAGAGCGAGATTGTCGTTGCACCCGAGCTCTGGCACGGTTATCTTCTGTACGATCTACCCGAGAGGGCAGGGGACTTTGATAAAGTATCTGCATTTTTGAAGAAAATCATTCCTGCGAGAAAAATGCTTGCATGGATGAGTCTTGACAATGCTGCAAAAATATTCCCGGCAGCGAGGAGCCGAACCTGGAGCAATATGTTTCGTGTTTCTTCAACCTTAACCGAGGATATTGATCGTGAGGCTCTGAAGGTGGCTCTTGACGTTACCTTGCGTCGATTTCCATCTATTGCCGTCTCGATAAAAGAAGGTATGTTCTGGTATTATCTTGAGGAGATATCCTCACCTCCCGATATTCTTGATGAAAAGCCATACCCACTTGCCGGAATTAAAATGAAGGATCTGCGCAAGTGTGCTTTCCGTGTTATCGTTTATAAAAACCGTCTTGCAGTGGAGTTCTTCCATTCGCTGACCGACGGCAACGGTGGACTTATTTTCGTGAAAACACTTACTGCCGAGTATCTATATCAGAAATACGGTGTGAAGGTCCCCTGTGGCAACGGTATACTTGACAGGCTTGAGGAGCCTGCTCCCGGCGAGCTTGAGGATTCATTCCTGAAATATTCGGGAAAGTATACCACTTCCCGTAAGGACACCGATGCGTACAAGATAGAAGGAAAGCGTGAGGTAGACGGCTTCCGTACCAACACAACTTTTGTTATCGACCCGGATTTTGTAAGAGCTGAGGCTAAAAAGCGTGGAGTCACCGTAACGGTATATATGTCTGCAATACTTATTCAGGCATCTCAGCGCGTTCAGGAGGCACGTGTGGCAAATCCGGCTAAATATAAGCCGATAAAGGTATTCTTGCCGGTAAATCTGCGTAAGATGTTTCCGTCCGAAACTATGCGTAACTTTATTCTTTATGCCATGGTGGGTATTGACCCCAGACTCGGAGATTATGATTTTGACAGCCTCTGTCAGATAATTTCTGCGCAGATGAAGCAGCAGATGACCGAGAAAAACATGGCTGCAATGATAAGGACAAACGTTGCAAGCGAGCTTAATCCATTCATCATGGCTGTACCTCTTGTGCTTAAAAATCTGATTATGAAGGCGATATTCAATGCCGTAGGCGAGAAGAAGAGCTGCTTCAGCTTCTCAAATCTCGGGCTTGTAAACGTGCCCGAGGAGTATTCGACCTACGTTAAAAGAATGGACTTTGTTCTCGGCTCCCAGGCTGCAGCGCCTTATAACGTATCGGCACTTACATACGGTGGTAAAATGTATCTGAACGTTACCCGTAATGCCAGTGAGCCGGTGCTCGAGAGGGAAATATACGCAGTGATGCGTGAAATGGGTGTTCCACATACCGTGGAGAGTAATACAAGAGGAAAGGAGAAGGAATAATATGTATTGTATCAGATGTGGCGCAAAGCTTTCTGACGGACAGACGGTCTGTCCTCTTTGCGAGACCCGTGTTTATCATCCGGATTTCGTTATCAAAGAAGAAAACACCTATCCGAAAATACCTTTCAAGTCTGAGGAGTATAACCGTAAGGGATTGTTATTCGTTCTTACTATGATATTCCTTATCCCGCTTATTCTGCCGGTGCTTCTTGAGCTTGGCTGGCACTCCGACGTTAGCTGGTCGGGATATGCCTCGGGTGGTACTCTCATTTTTTATACTGCTTTTATTATGCCGTATTGGTTTAAAAAACAGAATCCCGTGATTTTCACACCCATAACCTTTGCGCTTACAATCGGACTTCTGCTTTTTATCTGTATTGAAACGGGTGGAAACTGGTTTATGTCCTTTGCCTTCCCGATAGTCGGAACGCTGGGAATTATCGTTACTGCAGCTATCGCAGTGCTGTATTATGTAAAGAAAGGTTATCTTTATACCGTCGGTGGCTTCCTTATCGCCCTCGGTTTATGGACAGTTTTGCTTGAATTTGATATCAGGACGACCTTTGACGTATATACTCCGTTTTATTGGTCGTTAGCACCTCTTACCGTACTGTCGGTGATAGGAATAATGCTTATAGTTATCGCTATAGTGAAGCCTCTTAAGGAGTCCTTAAGGCGTGTATTCTTTATAGGTAAAGTAAAAAAATAACAAAATACATAAATTTTTTCAAAAAACTCTTTACAAATTCGTTTTTGTATGTTATAATAACCCTCGGCCTTTAACTGAGTGCTGTGTATGGCCTCGCTCCGTTTGGATACAGCTCCTTGCGTGGCGTGCGCTTTTCACCCACACTTTACTCGGTTTTTGGAAATAAATTTAAAGAAAGGTGAAGAAAAAATGATTTCGAAGGAAAAAAAGTCAGCTCTTATTGAGCAGTACAAGATCAACGAGCAGGATACAGGTTCTCCTGAGGTTCAGGTTGCTATTCTTACAACCAGAATCAACGAGCTCACCGAGCACATGAAGAAGAATCCCAAGGACTTCCACTCTCAGAGAGGTCTTTCCAAGATGGTTGGTCACAGAAAGCAGCTTCTTGCATATCTTGCAAAGAAGGATATCGAAAGATACAGAGCTCTTATCAAGAGCCTCGGTCTCAGAAAGTAATAGAATTACTTCCCGGGATTATATAATAAGCGGGAACGGATCCTTTTTCGTTCCCGTTTGTTATAAGTAAAACAAAAAACAATAATCGGATGCGGAAGTAGCAGTTAAATATGTACTGAACAGGCTGTCAGTGGATATTTAAGTGCTATGTTCGCTCCGAAAAATAAAAACAAAGGAGATTTAACATGGTAGAAAGAATTAAAACATTCGACAACTACAGAGAATTTCGCTACGAGCTCGCAGGCAGACCTCTTGTAGTTAAGACAGGCAAGGTAGCAGGCCTTGCAAACGGTGCAGCTATGGTTCAGTACGGTGAGACAACCGTTCTTGCAACTGCGACTGCATCTGCAGCACCCAGAGAGGGAATTGATTTCCTTCCTCTCTCGGTTGACTATGATGAGAAGATGTATGCGGTAGGTAAGATCCCCGGTGGCTTCCTTAAGCGTGAGGGTAAGCCCTCTGAGAAGGCTGTTCTTGCAGGCAGAGTTATCGACCGTCCCGTTCGTCCCCTTTTCCCCAAGGATCTTAGAAACGATATTTCTCTTCTTCTCACCATTATGTCGGTTGATCCCGACTGCTCGCCCGAGATTACTGCGATGATCGGTGCATCCATCGCTCTCTCTATTTCCGACATTCCATGGAACGGTCCTATCGCAGGCGTATTTATGGGTCTTGTTGACGGCGAGATCGTTGTTAACCCCACTGCTGCTCAGAGAAAGGTATCCGATCTTGAGCTTACAGTCGCTGCTTCCGAGGGCAAGGTAGTTATGATCGAGGCAGGTGCGAATGAGGTTTCCGACGAGGTTATGTTCGACGCTATTATGAAGGCTCACGAGGAATGTAAGGGTGTTGTTAAGTTCATCAACGAGATCGTTGCTGAGATCGGTAAGCCCAA
>JAFTON010000024.1 GCA_017463765.1 Clostridia bacterium
AGGCACATTTAAGAGTACCTCTACCTTTTTTTCGGTTATGCCTAAATCAAGCAGCCCCTTTACTTATTATTAAAGACGGAATACAAGATCTTCTTCCTGCTTGTGCTGACGGATAAGTGCGAGAATTGCAAGTATGATGCCTGCAACCTCAAATGCAATCTTAATGGTATCGTTAGCACCGGGGATAAGGATAGACTGAAGAAGCACGCATGCACCGATTGCTCCACCAAATGAAGTTGTTGCAACGAAGACAAACTTGAACATAAGCGCGAATACAAGAGCGCCGAGGACAGCAAAAATGCCACCGACAACGGTCTTAACTGTATCGTTCTGAAGGAAGGTAAGGCTATCAAAGAAGGAAACGAGCATACCGTAAATGTATCCCGAACCGAGCACATATCCTGCGATACCACCAACAATAAAGATTGCAAATTTGAAAGCGCATGCACAAAGAACTATTGCGATCAATGCGCAGACAACACCAACCAATGTATGATAATCAAGCATCTCGGGTATCATAGGCTTGAGAGTTCCTTCAAGCGCGGGAGCGATGTACCAGAAGCCGATAAGACCAAACAGGAAAGCGCTACCTGCGTATGTAACCATTCTGAACACTTTGTATCCCTCAAAAGCGATAACACCAAGAATGCATACAAGCGCTAAAATACAAAGCACCTTGTGAGTGTTATAGATGTCCATAACCTGACCTGGAACCAAAGCCACAACCTTTTCAACAATTCCATCAAAGAATGTTTTAATATTAGCAAGAAGCTGGTCCGGTGAAAAAGAAGAACCGAGGCTGCCAAGTTTTCCGATAGAATCGGTAATGCCGGAAATATCCGGTACGTTATTCAAAATGTCTCCCATAATATTCCTCTTATATATTTATATAGATTTTTAGTCACAACTATTATACCATATATATTTCCATTTTGCAATAGGTATAGGAAAAAAAGTTAAATTTTTTATTAATCTTTTTTTGTGACATTTTGAATAAAAAAAGCAGAGCGAATTTTTTAGTAAAACCAAACAAAATTCGCTCTGAAATGACAAAATGTAAAACAAAGCTTACAAAAAAGTCAAACTTTTATATTAAATCATCAATTCTTCAATCAATTCGCAGAGCGAAGCGGGATCATCTATACTCATTCCACTGATAAGTCTGCCCTGAGCATAAAGGAGCTTCGCGTACTTTTTAAGTTTCTCGGTATCGCTTGCATACAGCGAAACAAGCCTCTCTGCTATTGGGTGATCAAGATTGATTTCCATTACAATGCTTGCCTTCGGCAGGTTTCCTTCGGCACCGGGCATTCTGCTGAGTACCTTCTCCATTTCGGCAGATATTTCTCCCTCTGTTGTGAGGCAGACAGCGCGCTTGCCAAGTGATTTTGTAAATCTGACAGCGCTCACCGAGCCTACGGCATCCTTCATCAAGTCGAGCATATCCTTAGACTTTTCATTGGTTTCATCAATCGCTGCCTTTTCATCCTCGCTTTCAACCGAGGTGGCCTCGTCGTTTACGTTTTTGAACTCCTTGCCGTCATAGTTTTCCAGCACGCGAAGCGCAAACTCGTCAACGTCATCGGTAAGATACAGGATTTCATAGCCACGGCTCTTTATTGCCTCAACCTTTGGCAGCATCTCGATCTTGTCGATTCTCTCGCCGCAAGCGTAATAAATTGCCTCCTGATCCTCCTTCATTCCTTCAACGTACTGCTTAAGCGATAGATATTTGTGTTCGAGTGATGACTTGAAAATTAAAAGCTCCTGAAGCATTTCCTTGTGCACTCCGTAATCCGAATATACACCGTACTTCAGCTGTATTCCAAACTCGTCGAAGAACTTTTCGTATTTTTCTCTGTCACTCTCCATAAGAGACACAAGCTCGTTTTTGATCTTCTTCTCAATAGCGCGTGCAATCACCTTAAGCTGTCTGTCGTGTTGAAGCATCTCGCGGGAAATGTTCAGTGACAGATCGGCTGAATCTACAATTCCTTTTACAAAACCGAAGTAGTCGGGAAGCAGATCCTTGCAGCATTCCATAATCATTACACCCGATGAGTACAGCTCGAGCCCACGCTCATAATCCTGAGTGTAATAGTTGTACGGAGCACGCGCAGGGATGAAGAGCAATGCATTGTAGGTTGCCGTTCCCTCGGAGCGCTGAGTAATTATACGCAGAGGAGGCTCATGATCAAAGTATTTTTCGTTGTAAAAACGGTTGTACTCATCCTCGCCTACCTCGGAGCGATTTTTCTTCCATAAAGGAATCATGCTGTTAAGCGTCTCAACCTCGCTGTAATGCTCGTATTCCTCGCCACCCTCAACCTTTCTGAACTTGGTGACAGCCATCTTTATGGGATAGCGAATGTAGTCGGAATATTTTTTTACAAGTGTGCGAAGTCTGTATTCATCTAAGAAGTCTGAGTAATTCTCGTCCTCGGTGTCGCTTTTCAGGTGAAGTGTGATTTCTGTTCCAAAGTCCTCCTTTTCGCACTCCCCAATACGGTATCCGTCGGCGCCCTCAGACTCCCAGATGCTGGCAACCTTTGAACCGTAAGCTCTGGTCTTGACGGTGATCTTTTCTGCAACCATAAATGCAGAGTAGAAGCCGACGCCGAACTGACCGATAACGTCAACCTCCTCGCCTTGATCATTGTCGCGCTTGAAATCGAACGACCCACTTTTTGCTATTGTACCGAGGTTGCTCTCCAACTCCTCCTCGCTCATACCACATCCGTTGTCTGAAATAACAAGCATACGTCTGTCTCGGTCTGCAGAAATATTTATGGCAAGCTCGGAACGCGAAATCTTTATATCCGACTCGGTAAGCGAACGGAAATACAGCTTATCAAGTGCATCGCTTGCGTTTGAAATAAGCTCGCGCAGAAAAATTTCCTTATGGGTGTAAATTGAATTGATCATCATGTCGAGCAGCTTTTGCGACTCGGTCTTGAACTGTCTTTTCTTCATTATATTATATATAGCCTCCGTTTTTCTTTTAGCTATGGGAATTATACCACCAAGTGAACGAAAAGTCAATTAAAAAATCTTTATTAAATAATTAATAAACGATTAAAAGTCACTTTTTTGGTAATGCTCAATTATCTATTGTTAAAAATGCACAAAAACCACGATGAAAATTAGTTAAATAATAACGAAATTTTAAAAAATTTAAAAAAAGTTAAAAAATCGAAAAAAAGGGGTTGACTTTTTTGAATCGTTGTAGTATAATAAGAAAGCTTGTGACGAACGAGCAAATTGATCCTTGAAAATTGAACAACTTAAAATTAAGAAAACACTGAAAAGTGAAGTTCTTGTCAAACACATTGAGAAAAACTCAAAAGTAAGAAGAAGCTAGAATAAATAGCTCTGAAAAAGGATTTAGGTTCTCGGGAGACC
>JAFTON010000130.1 GCA_017463765.1 Clostridia bacterium
CTGTGAGGACCGTCAAGAATCATCTGGTCACCGGTATAAGCGTGAACGGTGGTCATGATACCGCTCTGGATAGGAGCGTAGTCATTAAGAGCCTTTGCCATAGGAGCAAGGCAGTTGGTGGTGCAGGATGCAGCAGAGATGATCTGGTCATCTGCAGTAAGGTTCTGGTGGTTGGTACCGTAAACGATGGTCTTGAGGTCGTTGCCTGCGGGAGCAGAGATAACTACCTTCTTAGCGCCTGCGTTGATGTGAGCCATGGACTTCTCCTTAGAGCAGTAGAAGCCGGTGCACTCGAGAACAACGTCAACACCAAGCTCGCCCCAAGGACAGTTTACAGCGTCCTTCTCAGCGTAGATCTTGAGAACCTTACCGTCAACGGTGATAGTATTAGCCTCGTCATCAGCAACAACGGTGTGACCGTCGTAACGACCCTGAGCAGTGTCGTACTTAAGAAGGTGAGCGAGCATAGAAGGCTTGGTGAGGTCGTTGATAGCTACGATCTCATAACCCTCTGCGCCAAACATCTGTCTGAATGCGAGACGTCCGATACGGCCGAAGCCGTTAATTGCAACCTTTACGTTTGCCATTGTGAAAATCCTCCAAAATATAAAAAATTTTAATAAAAACTACTTAAATATGAAAGTTCCCTTCCATACCAAATTACATTGTAGCACATTTTTTCCCAATATGCAATAGGTTTGCCAAATTTTTATCAATTTCGTCACTTTTTTTATTTTTTAATATAATAAAGGCAATTATTTGTATATTTTTTTGCTTTTACTATTGAAAAACTAAAAAAGGTATGGTATACTACATTCATACATAACATAACAGAGTAGGACGGTATGCGTTCAGTGCCGGGTGGACGGGGAGTTGTCACTCGGACGAAGGAGGAATTTATTCCGAAACGGTGTACCATCCGCATCCCACTGTTACCATACTAGGAAATTTGCGCCTTTTTTGCGTAGCCTTCGAGGTACTGAGATGTAAATCTGTACTTAGGAGGTGTTTTTTTATGAAAAAATCAAGTAAAAGCTTACGACTTACCGTATTTCTGGCGTTGCTTGTAGCGATCAGCATTGTGGCAGGAAAATATCTTGCTATACGTGGTGGAGATATTATGCGCTTCAGCCTTGAAAATATGCCTATTATCTTTGCCGGGATGGCGTTCGGGCCTGCCTCGGGTGTGATTGTAGGTGTTGTGGCAGACCTGGTGGGCTGTCTGATGGTCGGGTATACGGTAAATCTATTTGTTGCTCTCGGTGCAGCTGCCATAGGCGCAATCTCCGGTCTTGTGCCTATGCTTTTAAAGAAAACAAAAATTGATGCAAGGCTTATTACGGTTATTACCGTAGCTCTTGCCCATCTGATCGGCTCGGTTATCATCAAGACGGTTGGTCTCTCAAGCTATTACGACATACCGTTTATCATCCTAATGCTCTGGCGCATACTGAACTATATTATCGTGGGTGTGGCAGACGGGGTGATTACCCATATTCTTCTGAACAACAAGGAAATCCAAACGCAGATCGGGGCTCTCGGAGGTGAAAAGCAATGACCTACAAAGAGGCTTTAGAATTTATACACGGCACCTCAAACTTTTTCTGCAAGCCCGGACTTGAAAGAATAAGAAAGCTATGCGAGGAGCTGGGCAACCCACAGAAAAATCTTAAGATAATACACATTACGGGTACAAACGGAAAGGGCTCGGTCTGCTCTATGCTGCATGCAATTCTCCGTGAGGAGGGATATAGAGTGGGACTTTACACGTCTCCTTACGTCCGTCGCTTTAACGAGCGCATAAGGGTGAACGGAACTCAAATTCCCAATGGGTTATTAGCAAAGCTTACCCAGAAGGTAAAGAAAATTGCCCAAAAAATGGAGGACAAGCCCACCGAGTTTGAGTTGATAACTGCGATAGCCTTTGATTATTTCAATGCATGTGGCTGCCACTACGTTATTCTCGAGGTTGGAATGGGTGGCAGGCTTGATGCCACAAATATTATTGACTCTCCCCTGCTCTCTATAATCACCGGAGTTGCGCTGGATCACACGGCATTCCTCGGTGATACAGTGGAAGAAATCGCTATGGAAAAGGCAGGGATTATAAAAGAAAAAATCCCCACGCTTTACGGTGGAGATATGGGCGCAGCAGAAGAGGTAATAGCTGCAGAATGCAGAAAAAAGCAAAGTATACTTTACAAAACAGACTATTCTGCCCTCTCGGTAAGTAAAATGGATCTTTACGAAAGTGTATTTACCTATAGGGATAGGAAAGATATTGAGATACATCTGTTAGGAGAATATCAGCCACGGAATGCAGCGATTGCGCTTGATGCAGCAGATATCCTTGTGAAGAATGGCGTAAATCTCAGTGAGGACAGCATACGGTACGGTATTCGCAATGCACTATGGCCTGCAAGGTTTGAGATCATACACCGTGACCCACTTACTATCTTTGACGGGGCACATAATCCACAGGGCGTAGAGGCTGCTGTTGAGAGCATCAAAAAATATTTTGGGAATAAACGCGTAATAATCATAAGTGGCGTACTGCGTGATAAGGATTACAGGAAAATCGCAAGCAAAATCTCGGAGATTGCCGATACAGTTTTTACGATAACACCCGACAATTCCCGCGCCTTAAGCAGAGAGGAATATGCTGCAATTTATAATTCGCTTGGCATCGAAGCAAGGGCGTGCAACTCTATAAAAGAGGCTCTTTCTCTCGCAAAAGAAGCAGCTAAAGAAAAGGATACAGCCCTCTGCTGCCTCGGCTCGCTTTATACCTACTGTGAGGTAATGGAAGAAATTTAGTATTGAACTTTAAACTTTAACCTTCTCCAAGAGGAAGGCTAAATACTCTTGCCAAAAAGAAACCCCGAGGTGTGAGCCTCGGGGAATGGTATTATTAAGCAAATATTATGTTAATCGTTATCCAGAATTTCTCCGGTAATGGTAGCACCGTTATTTACGAAATTGGTCTCTGTAATACCATCATCGTAAACGTAAATATCACCATTGAATGTACCACCGTTGATTACTGCAACAGCAGGCTCGGTTCCATATATATTATTTTCAGCATTGTAATCAGGCTTTTCGGGATAAATGATAGCACCACTTGCATCAACAAGAACTTTTGTTTGAGTTTTTCATTTGTTTTCTCCTTTTTTGTTTTTTATATACAAAAAGCGACTTAAACCAAAACCCCGATGGTACGGAGCCTTGATTTAAGCCGCTTTATAGCCTGAATTATTTTCAATACTTTTCTTAAAAAAATGATAAAATGATGAAATTTGTTTATTTTTTTCTACCACTGTTTACGGTATAGGTGGTTACGTCGAGAATCGTCTCGCCATCTATCTGCAATGCGCAGGGACGGTCAAAGGTTACGGTAACTGTGTCAGCCTTAACCACGGTGATGTATTTTGTATGCTTAACGTGCTCGCCCTTGAAGATTTTCGGGAAGATCATAAGCGTTTTCAGCTTGCTGGAGCCACTGAAGCACATAAAGGTAACTCTGCCGTCACCGAGTCTGTCCTGATCAGGTGTAGCCATCATTCCACCACCGTAAAATCTGCCATTCATGGTAGGAGCAACCCAAGCCTTCTTAAAGCTGTATTCCTTGCCGTCTACGTTAACCGTAGCATTTCTGGGGTCGAATGCATAAGCAAGTCCCTTGATTGCGATGGTGGTGTAATTAACAGCCTTTCCCTTTGCCTTAAGCTGATCACCGATCTCACAGCACCAACCGTCGATGCCGTATCCTATGCCGTTAAGGAATTTATAGCTCTTGCCCTTTACGGTAACGGTAGGAAGATTCTTAAGATACCGGTTTATTCTGAAAGGAGCGCAGCCTGCCGATTTCTCCACGTCGTTAAGAAAATCATTGCCACTGCCTGATGCATAGTAAAGCACCTCGTTCTCTATCTTATCGGTATCCATAGCATTAATGAAATTGTTTAGAGTTCCGTCGCCACCCGAAATAACAATCTTGTCCTCGGGATCGATGCCGGAGAGAAGCTCGGTATATCCACCTACGTCGGTAACGTTGCATTCAACAAGCTCTCCATCGGGAAAATATTTTTCAAGCGAGGAAAGCTTCTCATTCGTTGCGCCGTGACCTGCAAGGGGATTGTATAATATATAGTATTTCATAAAATTCTCCTTAATAACATAATAACTTAAGATGTCGATTTTTAAACAAACACGTGGTATTTTACCACTTTAGCACCGTTTTTGCAACATACCGATACCCGAATTAACAGTTTATTAATATTTAATATGTCGCATTTGACGAATTTTTACCTAAATTTTAGTTAAAAATATACAAAAAAGGAGCATACACAATGAAAAATAAAATTAAAGAAATCCGTGCAAGAGAAATCCTTGATTCAAGGTCAAATCCCACCGTCGAGGCAAAGGTAATACTTGAATCGGGCGCTATGGGAATTGCCAGCGTACCGTCGGGAGCATCTACCGGTATTCACGAGGCACACGAAAAGAGAGACGGTGACAAGTCACGCTACAACGGTAAGGGTGTGCTGTCTGCAGTGAAGAACGTTAACGAAATAATTCGCCCTGCGCTTATCGGCTGTGATGCCGACGATCAGGAGGGGATAGACCGTAAGATGATCGCCCTCGACCAGAGTAAAAACAAGTCAAATCTGGGAGCAAACGCCATTCTTGCCGTATCTGTCGCAACAGCCCGTGCTGCAGCGAGCGAATCGGGACTTGAGCTTTACTCATATCTTGGAGACAGTCCCGAGCTGTGCTTCCCTACCCCGATGTTCAATCTGCTTAACGGTGGCGCACACGCATCGAATAACGTCGATATACAGGAGTTTATGATTGTTCCCCACGGTTTATCCCTGCCTGATGCAATTCGCGCAGGAAGCGAAATTTACCACACTCTCGGCAAAATTCTAAGAGAGAGAGATCTGTCCACCGGTGTTGGTGACGAGGGAGGATTTGCCCCCGATCTTGCATCCGACGAGGAGGCTATTGAGCTTTTATGCCTTGCTATCGAAAGGAGTGGCTATAGCACCAACAAGATCGGAATTGCTCTTGACGTAGCCTCAAGCGAGTGGTATAAGGAGGGTGTATACTTCCTTCCGAAAAGGCAAAAGACGCTTACTGCAGAGGAGCTTATTGACTACTATAGCAAGCTGTGCGACAAATATCCTTTAATCTCAATAGAGGACGGAGCTGCCGAGGATGATTTTGACGGTTGGAAAAGCCTTACCGACAGGCTCGGTGACAGAATAATGCTGGTGGGTGACGATCTGTTCGTTACCAACGAGGAAAGGCTGGATATGGGTATAAAGCTCGGAATAGCTAATTCCATTCTGATAAAGCCGAATCAGATAGGCAGCCTTACCGAGACTCTTAAGGTTATTAAAAAAGCAAAGGAAAACGGCTATAAGTATATTATCTCACACCGTTCGGGCGAGACGGGCGACAGCTCTATTGCCGACATCGCAGTTGCCACCGGTGCGCCTTTTATCAAGACGGGTGCTCCCTGCCGTGGCGAGCGTGTCGCAAAATACAACAGACTTCTTGAAATATATAATTAATTGTATATTTTCAGTATAATTATATATAAATTATATAAAAAAATAATATTTATAAATAAAAGGTGGACTCGGTTTTCCGAGTCCACCCAAGCTTTTTTATAAGCTTTTATTCAGTTAACGTGGATCAGCTTACAATCCACCAACGATAACGGGATCTGCGAGTGATTACAGCCACGAGCATTGTAACTACACAGAGGATACCCATGATCACGCAAAGAACGATGATCTCCTTCATATCGCCCATATCTGCACTGCCACCGTTGTTCTGACCAACTGCAGAGATGCCTGTGTCGGTTTCACCGATAAACCAGTTACCGTTTTCACCGATGTGAGGAGTAACGCCTGCTGCGCCATCTTCACCCTTAGCCTTAATGCCAAGATCATCATTGCCAATCCACCAGTTACCGTTCTCACCAATGTAAGGAGTCTTACCGTCCTCACCGGTTACGTTACCGAGATCGGTCCAGTTTACGTTGTCGAAGGAAACGTGAAGATGTCCGTCCTCAATCTTGAAGGAAGGAGTCTTACCGTCCTGACCTCTTGCGAGAACGCCTGTATCGGTCTCACCGATGAACCAGTTGCCATTCTCACCGATGTGAGGAGTAGTACCGTTCTGTGCCTTAGCAAGAACGCCTGTATCGGTTGTGCCGATGAACCAGTTACCGTTCTCACCGATGTGAGGAGTAATACCGTTCTGTGCCTTAGCAGGAACGCCCGTATCGGTCTCACCGATGAACCAGTTGCCATTCTCACCGATGTGAGGAGTAGTACCGTCTACGCCGTCTGCGCCTGCAATATTGCCGAGACCGGTCCAGCTTGCGCCTTCTTCATAGCTTACCTTAAGCTCACCGTTCTCAACCTTGAAGGTAGGAGTCTTGCCGTTGATGCCGTCTGTTCCTGCGATATTGCCGAGGCTGGTCCAGCTTGCACCGTCGTCATAGCTTACGAAGAGCCCGCCATTCTCAACCTTGATGGTAGGAGTCTTACCGTCTGTACCGTCTGCGCCTGCAATGTTGCCAAGGCCGGTCCAGCTTGCGCCTTCATCGTAGCTTACCTTAAGCTCACCGTTCTCGATCTTGAAGGTAGGAGTCTTGCCGTTGATGCCGTCTGTTCCTGCGATATTGCCGAGGCTGGACCAGGTTGCACCGTCGTCATAGCTTACGAAGAGCTCGCCATTCTCAACCTTGATGGTAGGAGTCTTACCGTCTGTACCGTCAGAACCTGCAACAACACCCAGATCTCTCCAATCTGTGTCGGAGGGGAACTTAGCGTAGAGATGACCGTTTTCAATCTTGAAGGTGGGAGTTTCGCCATCCTTGCCCTCTGCAGAAATGCCGAGGTCGGTATCGCCAATCCACCAGTTGCCGTTTGTACCAATGTGAGGTGTCTTACCGTCCTCACCGTTCTTACCTGCAGCAGAAACGCCCAGGTCGGTTGTGCCGATCCACCAGTTACCGTTAGTACCGATGTAAGGAGTTTCGCCATCCTTACCGGTTGCAGGAACGCCTGTATCGGTTGTGCCGATGAACCAGTTGCCGTTTGTTCCGATATGAGGAATTACAGCAGTAGCATTTACGCCTGTATCGGTTGTGCCGATGAACCAGTTGCCGTTTTCACCAACGTAAGGTGTCTGACCGTTTTCGCCTCTTGCAGGCTTGCCGGTATCCTCACCGTTAATCCACCAGTTGCCGTTAGCACCGATCTCAGGAGTAGCACCGTTAACTGCCTCTGCCTTAACACCTGTATTAACCTCGCCGATGAACCAATACTTAACACCGTCAACCTCTCTGATTTCAGGAGATACGCCGTCGGTTGCAATAGCCTTATGTCCGGTATCCTCACCGTTGAAGAACCAGTTGCCGTTTTCGCCAATGTAGTAAGGAACGTTGCCGGTGATGGTAACCATGCCGTTTTCAGCAGCCTTGGTTACGAAGCCTCTTGCAGCGAGATCAGCCTTATAAGCCTCTCTGAAGGATGCAGTGATCTTGTTTGCATCGCCACTGAAGATGTTCTTGTCACCGTATACAAGCTCTGCATCGATGTATGCAGTTGCGCTGCTTACACCCTCTGCAAGAAGTACGTACTGACTTTCGCTCGAAGCAGCTGCGCCACTTCTTGCGCTCTGAGCTGTAAGAGCAGTGATCTTGCTGTCCTTAACAACCAGATTGATATTTGCTGTGATGGTAATAACTGCCTTGTTGCCTGCAACGCCGATGATATCAGCATTTTCAATGTTAACGTTTGCAGTAACCTTGATTGCTGCAGTAATGGTCTTGCCATTACCGTCAAGAGTTATATCCTTGTTAAGCTCAAGCACGCTATCAAGAGTAACGTCCTCAATAAGCTTAATTGTGTCATTTGCCTTTGCAGCCTCGAGAGCAGCATGGATGCTGGTGTAGTAGAGACCGTTAATCTCTGCTGCCTTAACAACCTTAAGAACAGTCTCGCCGGCAACAGTTACGGTAACGTCGTTGTTAGCGCCCTCTCTGCCCTTCTTATTGTTGTAAAGAGTGCTGCCCGAAACAGAGCCTGCATCGAAGCCTGTTGCAGTGGTTGCAGCGTCAATTGTGATGTCAGCACCTGCAGAGAGGCTGGTATCGATCTCGATTGCTGCCTTGCCTGCCACTACCTCAGATGCGTTGAAGGTAGTCTCGGTTATTTCAATGTCGATAAAGTGAGTCGCGCTCTCGGTATAAACGAGAACAGACTTACCTGCAGA
>JAFTON010000131.1 GCA_017463765.1 Clostridia bacterium
AGTGCAAGAACGATAGAAACGGCAAGAACGCCGCCGAAAACGCTCCAACCGATAACGGGCTTAACGATATCGTTGCGCTTGCCCCATATCTCAAGCACCTTGGTCTTGATATTTTCCATTCAAGCAAACCTCCTTCTTGTAATAATGCCTGCATGTTGTAGGCATGGCACATGCGCGTCAGCGCCGCCAACCTGCACTCCTAACAGTTTTTTAACTGCAGAGTTCGTCCCTCAACGAAAAATCCCTCAAACCCCTTGAAAACACTACACTTTCCACAATTTCTGACGGCACATCTGACGGCAGAAAAAAACGTTTTTAATGTCTTTTCGAGAAACAAAAACCTCATTTTTTCAAAGCAAAAATGCAACAAAAAAGAGCCGAAAACGGCTCTAAAAAATGCTTTTTATTTGCTAAAGATAATAATAGCGCAAAAATGCTTGTAAAACGGCAGTTAAGACGGGTAAATTGTTGTTTTTATTTAAAATACCCATCTTAACCTTGACTTTTTTGAAATATTATGCTATACTAAAATCACAAATTGTAAAAGGAGATAAATATGGGCAAGAAGGTATACATACGTGAATATTACCTCGACAAAATTCGTGGTTTTTACAATAGCGATCTCATAAAGGTTGTATCTGGCATACGCCGTTCGGGAAAGTCGTGCTTTTTGCTTTCGGTTATAGATGATCTGAAAAAGCGTGGCGTTGCCGACAAGGACATAATTTATCTTAACCTCGACAAGCGTGGTTTCACCAAAATCAAGACGCCCGACGCCTTAGAAGCCGCCATTGAGGAACGAATTTTTGACGATGATTTCAAATACATATTTGTTGACGAGGTGCAGAACGTCAATGGCTTTGAAGAGGTTATAAACGCCTTTCGTGAGGACGGAAATTTTTCAATATTCATCACCGGATCAAATTCCTATTTGCTTAGTGGTGAGCTCGCAACCAAGCTTACAGGACGATATATTGAAATCGAGATGTTTCCACTTAATTTCAGTGAATTTATTGGAATGAAAAAATTCCTCGCAAAACCCATAAAGAGTACAAACGAGGAATTTAACGAATATATCAGATACGGTGGTTTCCCGAAAACGCTGGAATTTGACAATCTTGCCGATAAGGAGCTGTATGTTTCGGAGGTTATCGATCAGATAATCGGTAAAGACGTTGTAAAGCACAGGAAGATACGCAATAAGGCAGTTTTTGAGCGAGTTATGACCTATGTTATCAACAACTTTGGTTCTACAACCAGCCTCGCAAATCTGTCCGATTACTTCAAGCGCCAGGAGCATATCTCCATTCTCCCAGAAACACTTAACACCTATCTGAAAATTCTTGAAAGCGCAAAGATAATCTACAAATGCCCTCGATTTGACGTAAAATCAAAAAAATCTCTTCGCGGGGAGCAGAAGTATTATCTCGCCGACCTGAGTATTTACTTTGCAAGAAATGTTGACGCGCGCATTAATTTCGGGCCTGTGCTTGAGAATATCGCATACACCTACCTGAGCGCAAAGGGATATAAGATCAGCGTAGGAAGAATCGGAAACCTTGAATGCGATTTTATCACGCGCATAAACGATGAGTACAGATATATTCAGGTCGCAATGACTATTATGGACGAAAACACCGAGAACCGTGAGTATGCTCCCTTTGAAAAGATAAGGGATAACTACCCGAAATATCTCTTGACGATGGACAGTCTGCTTCAAAAACGCGACGGAGTTATTCATAAGAATATCGTTGATTTTATAGCAAATAATGAGAATTTGTAAAATATAGTTAGAAAAAGAGAACCCCGAAGCAAAAGCTTCGGGGATTTATGTTTATAAGGGATTAATTACTTGGTGTAGGTTTCGCCGTTAAGAGTAACGGTCTTGCCTGCGGTTACATACTGACTAAGCCAATCCCAAGTCATTGTATCACAATTGAATGTACCACCGTTGATTACAAGCTCGGTAGCACCAGCAACCTTGATAGCACCGTTGAAGGTGCCGCCATTGATGGTAATTACAGAGGAATACTTTCCTTCTGTATCCGTATCCTCGTAACCCTGAGTATAACCAGCATTGATAACATAATCGGTACCAGTAAATGTACCACTGTTGATAGTTACATCACCGCCGGTAGATACAACGAAGATAGTGTTTCTACCACTATAGTTACCACCGTTAATTTCAGTCTTGGACTGCTCGCCGGTAAGGTAATTCTTTCCATCAATCTCTTCATAAAGGTTAGCAATAAGGATAGCAGAATTGTAGTAGTACTCGCCGGAAGACTCTCCACTCTGAGCGATTGTTACATTGTTAAGTGTAAGAGTTCCACCATAGTTCTGAACGGGGTTTGTACCAATACCGAAGAGCTTGGAATCGGTAATTGTAACAGTACCGCCTGCCTCTGCAAGAACTGCGATAGACGAACCACCGGTAACGATGGAATCTACGATTTCAAGCTTAGCATTATCATAAACAGCAATAACCTGAGATACCTCTGTTCCACCCTCAATGGTACCGTTAGAAATTACAACATTTGCATTCTCGTTAACAACAAGACCGTCCTCGTAACCCTTAACTGCGTTAGGAACGTTCGTGATAAGAGTATTGCCATTAAGGTTAAGAGCATAGTTGCCGTCTGTGTTGAAATGGAAATCGCTTGCTACGCCAGCAGTAATGTCTTCACTTACATATACGGTATCACCGGGCTTAAGAGCAGCAAGAACATCCTCAAGGGAAGCTGCCATAGGATTAATGATTTCATAACCGGTAGCACCAACGTTAGCCTTGGGATATACAACTGCATTGTCCTGAACAAGAACGATTACGTTCTCAGAAGCAAGCCAAGCGAGCTCATAGCCCTTGAAGTAAGTAGAAAGGTCGCCCTTGTAACCCTCTTTGATGAGGATCTCAACAACGCCGTCAACGTCATCAGCCTTCTCGTTCATAGCAAGAAGTTTATTCATATTAGCAACTGCCTGCTGGTCTGCAGACTGGTTAGCTCTGTCAATGATACCAGCGAATGTGGGAATCAGAACTGCAGCAAGAATTGCAATAACTGCTACTACAATTACAAGCTCAACAATTGTGAAACCCTTTTTGTTAGTGTTTCTCATTTTTGTTTTCTCCTTAAAATTGTTTTTTTGTTTGTTTCATCTGTTCATCCTTCGGTTAGTTAAGTTG
>JAFTON010000025.1 GCA_017463765.1 Clostridia bacterium
CGAGGATAATCTTACTCATGACCGTCCCTTCAGAAAATCGGCGACCACAGTAGGTAACGTGCTCGGTAGATATCATCCACACGGTGACAGTGCCGTGTACGGTACGATGGTAAGAATGGCGCAGGACTTTTCTCTCCGTTATCCTCTCATCGAGGGTCACGGTAACTTCGGTAACGTTGACGGTGACGGCGCAGCTGCATACCGTTATACCGAGGCGAGAATGTCCAGAATCGCTAACTATATGATGAGTGATATCGAGAAGAACGTAGTTCCTATGACACGTAATTTCGATAACACAAGAGACGAGCCCACCGTACTTCCCTCTCGTCTTCCAAACCTGCTTATCAACGGTTCGGTAGGTATTGCCGTGGGTATGGCAACGAATATTCCTCCTCATAATCTTACTGAGGTTATCGACGGTATCGTTTACAGAATTGATAATCCCGAGTGTACGGTTGACGACCTTATGATGTTTATCAAGGGTCCCGATTTCCCCACTGCAGCTGTTATTTACGGCTCCCGTGGCATCAGGGAGGCATATGAAACCGGACGTGGAAAGATTTATATCAGAGCGAGAGCAACCATCGAGGATGAGCACAGAAGAATTATCTTCACTGAGATTCCTTACATGGTAAATAAGTCTATGCTTATCGAAAGCATGGCAAATCTGGTTAAGGAAAAGAAGATTGAAGGCATCACTGCCCTTCGTGATGAATCGGGCAGAGGTGGTATGAGAATTGTTGTAGAATACCGTAGAGATGCTAATGCCGAGGTAATTCTTAATCAGCTTTACAAGTACACACAGCTTCAGGATACCTGCTCCGTAAATATGCTTGTTATAGACGGTGGAGAGCCTAAAACTCTTAATTTGCCAACTATACTTGACAAATACATAGGTTTCCAGAAGGAAGTTATAGAAAGAAGAACAAGATTTGATCTTGAAAAGGCACTTCGTGAGATTCATATTCTTGAGGGTTACAGAATTGCTACCGAGAATATTGACGAGGTAATCAAGATTATCAAGGGATCTGCATCCATTCCCGATGCCAAGCTTCAGCTTTGTGACAGATTCGGTCTTACCGACGTTCAGGCGCAGGCTATCGTAGAGATGACTCTCGGTAAGCTTTCGGGTCTTGAAAGACAGAAGGTTGAGGATCGAATTGCAAAGCTTGAGATTCTTATTGCAGAGCTTCGTTCCATTCTTGAGAGCGAGGAGAAGCTTGAGAGCATTCTTAAGGGCGAGCTTGAGGATATCAAGAAGAAATACGGTGACGGACGTCGCAGCGAGCTTACCGAGGCGACTGAGGAGATTGATCTCGAGGATCTTATCGAAAGACACACCTGTGTAATTACCGTTTCACATACCGGCTACATCAAGCGTCAGAGAGCAGACGATTACTCTGCACAGAACAGAGGTGGTAAGGGTGTTATCGGTATGAAGACGAAGGAGGATGACTTTGTCGAGGACGTTATCGTTGCAAACAGCCATTCTTACCTTATGTTCTTCACCAACAAGGGACGTGTTTATGCAAAGAAGGCGTACAGAATTCCCGAGGCAGGCAGAACAGCCAAGGGTACTAACCTTGTAAATATTATCGAGCTTATGGACGGTGAGTTTGTAACTGCGATAATTCCTATCACCGAGTTTACCGAGGGTGAGTATCTCACAATGGTAACCAAGATGGGTGTTATCAAGAGAACGCTTCTTTCCGAGTTTGAATATCAGAGAAAGAGTGGTAAGATTGCTATCAGTCTTGACGATGACGACGAGCTTATCTTCGTAAGACATACCACCGGTGATGAATCGCTTATCCTTGCTACCAGAGAAGGTCTGGCAGTAAGATTTGATGAGAACAACGTTCGTTCTATGGGACGTGGTGCGAGAGGTGTACGTGGTATCACCCTTCAGGGCGACGACGTAGTCGTTGGTGTCTGCGTGGTTGATGAGAGCAAGGCAATTCTTACCGTAACCGAAAACGGTATGGGTAAGAGAACGCTGTTCTCCGACTTCCGTGAGATGAAGCACCGTGGTGGTAAGGGTGTTACCTGCCATCATATCAGTGATAAGACAGGTAAGCTTGCAGCTATTGTAACCGTTTCTGAGGATGACGATATAATGCTTATTACAAACGAGGGTACTATTATCAGAACCAGCGTTTCGGGCATCAATATCTATTCCAGAACTGCAAGTGGTGTAATTCTTATGCGTCTTGATGAGGGTTGTACCATTAACAACGTTGCACGTCTTGATAAGACTGAGGAAATTGATCAGCAGTCGCAGATGGTAGAGTCCGAGTCTTATGCCTCTCCCGAAACAACAGAGCCTATCGAAGAGTCTGTTACCGAAGCAGATGAAGATACAAGCTCTGATGAATAATTTTTTCTTAATTGATGTAAATAAAATAAAAATAAATAAAAATCCGTATTTTACGGTAAGGAGGATTTACAATGACATTCAAGGAAAAACTCGTAATTCTCAGAAAATCCAAGGGCCTCACTCAGGACGAGTTTGCAAGCGCAGTAGGCGTTTCCAGACAGGCAGTTTATAAGTGGGAAAGTGGTCAGTCCTACCCCGAGGTTCCGAAGCTTCTTGAAATGAAGATTCTTTTCACTATTTCAATCGATGAGCTTCTCGATGACAGCTATGACATTCCTCTTCCTGAAAAGAAGAAGAGAAAGAGAGCTCCTAAACAGGATGCTCCTAAGGCAGAGCCTACACCTGTGGCAAAGGCACCTGCAGCTCCTGCAGCACCCAAGGCAGAGCCTGCACCTGTGGCAAAAGCACCTGCAGCTCCTGCAGCACCTAAGGCAGAGCCTGCACCTGTGGCAAAGGCACCTGCAGCTCCTGCAGCACCCAAGGCAGAGCCTGCACCTGTAGCAAAGGCACCTGCAGCTCCCGTAGCACCTAAGGCAGAGCCTGCACCTGCAGCAAAAGCACCTGCAGCTCCTGCAGCACCTAAGGCAGAGCCTGCACCTGTGGCAAAGGCACCTGCAG
>JAFTON010000132.1 GCA_017463765.1 Clostridia bacterium
CTTGATATTACCCACAGCGCAGGTATTTTCATATAGCTCTGCAACTACTCCGTAGCCTGCATGCTCGGTAACAGAGCGAGGTGGTATGATGTTATCAGACGTAGCCTTTACACACTCGGCAATCGGATGATTTGATGCATACTCAGCTGATGCAGCCATAGAGAGAAGCTGCTCTTCCGATATACCGTAGGTTATCACGTCACAAACACTGAATTTACCGTTAGTAATAGTTCCCGTCTTATCAAAAGCGATACTGTCAACCGTAGCGACCTTAGAGAACACGTTGCCACCCTTAAATAAAATTCCACGGGATGCTGCTCCACCGATACCACCAAAGAACGCCATAGGCACCGATATTACAAGTGCACAGGGGCATGATATTACAAGGAAGGTGAGCGCAGTATAGATGGATTCTGTAAGCTGCTTAATGCCGAAGATGGGAGGAATAATCGCAACAAGCAGTGCGATAATAACCACAGCGGGCGTATAATAATGAGAAAATTTGGTTATAAAGCTCTCCTCGCTTGATTTTGCCTCATTTGCGTTCTCCACAAGTGAAAGAATTCTGGCTGCTGCCGAATCCTCCGACATACGCTCGGTTCTGGCATGAAGAAGTCCGTTTGTAACGATATATCCACTTGAAAGATGAGAACCAACACTTACCGAAACAGGCATTGATTCACCCGTCATGCTGGATGTGTCCACGTCAGCAGAACCGAAGGTAACGACCGAGTCAATCGGAACACGCTCGCCGGGACGGATGACGATAATACTGCCTATCTCAACGTCCTCTGCATCCACCGTTTCCTCTCCATCATCAGTAAGAACACATGCCTCATCGGGACAAATATCCATAAGCGAGCGAATCGACGCACGCGACTTTCTTACAGCGTGATGCTCAAAGGTTTCGCCAACCAGGAAGAACAGCATTACGGCAACACCCTCGCGCCATTCGCCAACGATCATCGCACCTACCGAGGCGATGGACATAAGGAACTTTTCATCAAGCAGATCACGGCGCAGAATTCCACGCACTGCATCTATGAAAACGCTACACCCCGAGATAAGAAGAGCGATAACGTACAAGGCTAATGATATATATATATAATCGAACTGCTCAATTATAAGTGCCAAAATAAAGAAAATGAGTGATGCGACAATTCTGAAAACATCGGATTTTAAAAGGTCAGAAAGCTTTCTCATTTCTCTATTTTTATATCCTTGGAAAACGCCCTTGCAGCTTTAGAAAGTGCGTCATACGCCACTGCTTCATCAAGGGTGGTTTCAACCGTAAGCTTCTCGGTCAGAAAGTTGATTTTTGCAGATTCAATGCCATCAATTGCGCCCATCTGAGACGCCAGCTTTGCAGCACAGTTGGGACAGTCGAGTCCGATTATGTTATACTTGATTTTCATGATTATTTCTCCTTTAAAATGTTATTCTTTAATATGCTCGAGGGCTTTCTCGATGATATCACGGACGTGATCATCCTTAAGAGTGTAAAATACGTTTTTACCCGACTTACGATAGCTGACAAGATCGCTCTGTCGCAAAATCTTAAGCTGATGAGAAACGGCAGATTTGGTCATTCCGAGTAGGCTTGCAATATCGCAGACGCACATCGGCTCACCGTCAATTGCAAAGAGTATGCTGATCCTGGTTGAATCACCAAGCACCTTGAAGAAATCCGAAAGATCGTAGAGGGTGGCCTCGTCGGGCATATCTTCCCTTCTTCTCTCAACAAGCTCGCTATGTATTTCTTCGCATTCGCAAGTGGGAGCGTTTTTAACGTTATGCTTCATTTCTTCTCCTTCTGTTTTATGGTTGAACAGTTGAATGGTTGTTCAACCGTTTATTACATTATAGCACTTCTCTACCGATTTGTCAATAGCCTTTGAAATTGTTTTTTAAAAAAACATTAAATCCTATTGTTTTTACTCCTCGGTTATGTTAAAATGAGTTTAAAGAAATAATAACAGTAAAGGAATAACAAATATGAAAAAGCTTAAGGATTTTTTCAGAATGTTCAATATTTTTGAGCTTGATCTGAGCTCCAGGTCATATAAATCGCCATTGATAAGGATTTTTGTTTCACTTTTAATCATTTTCCTCATTCTCGCCTTCAGACTTAACGTGACCTTGACAAATCCTACGGTCAATATCCTGCTAAGCATTTTTCTGCTTGCAATAATAGTGATGTGCACACTCTGCTTCATCATTGCTTCGGTGGAATGCCTTCAGGTAGGAGACAACAAAAAGAAGGATAAAGAAAGAGAACAAAAATAAAAATGCCTCCCGAGCTGTCCATAACGGATGAATCGGGAGGATTTTTTTCGTCTTCTGACAAATTAAACTATGAACTTTGCAAGTCTCTCGAAGAGCGCATCTGCGTTGTCGGAATGTGCGATAAGCTTGATGGGAGAGAGGAGATCCAACGAGAAGATACCCATGATGGATTTCGCATCGATAACGTATCTGCCCTGAACAAGATCCACGTCGTAATCTGCAAGGATAACCACGTTAACAAATTCTCTGATATCCTGAACGTTGCTGAGCTTGATTTTAGTTTCTTTCATTTTGATTTACCCCTTCAAAATTTCTTTATGCAGGATAATTATAACAGAGAAAAGAAAAAATGTCAACCGAAATATGTCAAATTCAGCTTCTTTAATAATGTTTTTTTGACTTCGGAGCGTTTTTTTATTCTTACCATTGACTTTTATACTTTTTAATGATAAAATATGTTAATGATAAAATATGTATTGGTGTAATATGTTTACATTACGGTATCTGATAAAGGGGTGAATGGTATGAGGAGTTATTTTCCGAGGTTGATCGGAAATGATGAAACTAAATTAAGACTCGGTAAGCTATTGAGTCGGGTACTCTGCCACACGCATTTCTTATCGGTGGTCCGTCATGCAGTGGTAAGTCTACCTTGGCAACCGAGATTGCAGCTGCGCTTAACTGTGAGAAGAAATCAGACTCCGACACCCTGCCTTGCGGTAGCTGTAGCTGTTGTCGCAGAATATACGAGGGCAACTTCCCTGACGTGAAGCTTTTGCAGAAAAAGAAGGATAAAGCCACTCTTGGCGTAGAGGCAGTTAAGGATTTCCGTGAGGATATGTTCCTCTCCTCAACCGAGTCCGAGAGCAAGATATATATCATCGACGATGCAGAATGTATGACTCCCGAAGCACAGAACGCACTGCTTAAGGTGCTGGAGGAGCCCCCTAAATCTGTCAGCATCATCCTGCTGGCTAAAGAGTGCGACAGGATTCTTACCACTATCAAAAGCCGTACGCAGTATATTGCAATGAGTCGCTTTGACGACGGTGAGCTTGAAAAGTGGCTATTATCCATCAGCCCTGAGGCAAGATCGATGAAGGTCTCTGATCCGGCACGCTTTATGGGCATTATTATGAGTGCCGACGGTCGTCTCGGACAGGCAAAAAATCTTCTGAACAAACGTCTGTCTGAGGAAAACGAGGAGGAACGCAGCGAGATAATCGCCCTGCTTTCAGCAATCGCCAGAAAGGGAGCATATGCCGATATTTATTCGGTTACCTCCGACTTCCCTTCGAAGCGCGCTGAGCTTCAGCTTACGCTTGAGAGACTTATGAACGCATTGCGTGATCTGATTATTATTAAGTATGATCCGAATGCAAAAACGGTGTTCTTCCCTAACGGTCGAGATGCAACCAACAAATGTGGCGATATACCCGTCAGACGTCTGGTTGCGATTTACGACGCAGTAAACGAGGCACACGGGCTGTGCATCAGAAATGCTAACGTATCAAATCTTATTGCGAGCCTGACTTCAAAAATCCGACTTGCAGCAAATATATAAAATTAAGAAAAAGGAAAGAAAAATGTCCGAAGAGATAAAGAACAATAACGAAACCGAGGTAAAGGACGAGGCGCAGGTATCATTGCCTGTCGAAATCGTCGGTATTAACTTCCGTGAGGCAGGAAAGATATACTTTTTTGCCCCCAACGGATTAAAGCTTTCGGTTGGAGAAAAGGTTATCGTAGAAACTGCCAGAGGCGTCGAGCTCGGAACGGTTAAGGTAGCAAATAAAACAGTATCGGGTGATGAGATTGTTTCACCTCTTAAGCCTGTAACCAGGGTTGCTACAACGGCAGATATTGAACACTATGAAAAGAATCGTGCGCAGGAGGCAGAGGCAATCGCAATCTGTCAGAAAAAGGTGGAGGCTCACGGTCTGGGAATGAAGCTTGTGGGTGCTGAATACACCTTTGATAATTCCAAGCTTATCTTCTATTTTACCTGCGAGTCAAGAGTTGACTTCAGAGAGTTGGTGCGCGACCTTGCATCTACCTTCCGTACCAGAATTGAGCTCAGACAGATCGGTATCCGTGATGAAGCAAAGATGCTCGGTGGCATCGGTGTTTGTGGCAGAAAGCTCTGCTGCTCCGGCTTCTTATCTGATTTTGTGCAGGTATCTATCAGAATGGCAAAGGAACAGAACTTCTCGCTTAATTCCTCCAAGGTATCGGGTGCATGTGGCAGACTTATGTGCTGCCTCAGATATGAGCACGAAACCTATGAGGAAGCTATAAAGCATACTCCCCCCGTCGGTTCGGTGGTAAAAACTGCAGACGGTGATGGTGTGGTTGTCGAAATCAAGCCACTTGCAAAGGAAATCAAGGTAAGACTTAATGACAACGACAAGGATGCGCCGAAGCTTTACAAGTGTCAGGATGTCAAGGTTATCTCACGTCCGAGCAAGCAGGCGAAGCAGAAAGACGATGATGACGACGTTTTTGAGGATTAATTACCCAAAAACAAAGTTTTTTCATAACTTTTTATAACTTTTTTGAAAAATAGACTTGATTTTTTTCTGATATGTGATAGAATATATATGACAACAAAAATGGAGGTTAGTCAAATGGCATACAAAATTTCCGATGAGTGCATCAGCTGTGGCGCATGCACCGATGCTTGTCCCGTAGGCTGCATTTCCGAGGGTGACGGCAAGTTCGTGATCAATTCTGACGAGTGCATCAGCTGCGGCGCTTGCGCTGGTGTTTGTCCTGTAGAAGCTCCTGCAGAGGAATAATTACTACTTATTCCCCAAGGGGAAACAAAAAAAGCGGGGATCACTCTCCGCTTTTTTTCTGTAATAATGAAAGGTAAATAACGTCTGAAAGGATTCTATCCGAGTTTTTCAGAGTTATAATATATATGGAACGAAAAGATTTTGTAAATGATAAGCTGAGTCTTATTCAGGAAACCGACGGGCTTACCTTCGGAACCGATGCACTGCTGCTGGCAGGCTACGTCTCGGGAAAATATAAAAGAGGTTGTGAATTCGGCAGTGGAAGTGGGATTATTTCAATGCTGCTTGTGACAAGAGAAAAGATTGATAAAGTGGTAGCTCTTGAGGTACAGGAGGAGTATGCTCTCCTGACGAAACGCAACGTCAGTCTCAACTCACTTGAAAAAAAAATCGAGAGTCTGCACAGCGACATAAGAGAATACAAACCCGATGGGGAGTTTGACATTATTTATACAAATCCTCCCTATATGAAAACCGACTCGGGCAGAAAAAATGCCGTAGAGAAGAAAAACATCGCTCGCCACGAGGTATGTGGAGACATATACGACTTCTGTGCATCTGCATCAAAAATGCTGAAATTTGGTGGTTGTTTCGTGGCAGTTTACCGTCCCGACAGACTTATTGACCTTATCGACGCTATGCGCAGGTCAAGGCTTGAGCCAAAGAGACTTACCCTTGTATTTGCCGATACAAGCTCTGAGCCGTCTATGGCACTGATTGAAGGTAAGGCAGGTGGCAGATGTGGACTTCTGGCTACCAAGCCCTTAATCATCTACCGTGACAAAGCGCACCTGGAGTATACCGACGATATGAACTATATAATGGAGAACGGAAGCTTCCCTTCCGGTTTTAAGAGATAATGAGCGACGAAAAAAATAAAGTAATGAAAGAAACACTCTACCTTGTGGGAACGCCGATTGGAAATCTGGCAGATATCTCCGAGAGAGCTGTAAAGGTGCTGAGCGAGGTTGACTTTATCGCTGCAGAGGATACGAGAAATTCGGTAAGACTGCTCAGCGCACTTGGAATAAAAAAAGAGCTGGTAAGCTATCACGAGCACAACAAAAGAGAAAGTGGTGCAAAGATTATCGCAAGACTTCTCGCAGGTGAGAGCTGTGCATTGATAACCGATGCCGGTATGCCTGCAATAAGCGATCCCGGAGAGGATATGGTTGTGAGATGTGCCGAAAGTGGTATTGTGGTTTCGGTAATTCCGGGCCCCTGTGCAGCAGTAAGCGCACTTTCGGTATCCGGACTTCCTACAGGCAGATTTGCCTTTGAAGGCTTCCTTTCAGCCAACAAGGGAGAGAGAATTAAGCAGCTTGAGAGAGTGAAGCAAGATGAGCGAACGCTTATCTTCTACGAAGCTCCACACAAGCTGAGAACCACCCTTGAGGATATGGGCGTGGTGTTCGGAAACCAAAGAGAAATCTCACTCTGCCGTGAAATAACCAAGCTTAATGAAGAAATTTTACGCACCACGATTGGTGGCGCAATAGGATATTATCAGCAGCGAGAGCCCCGTGGAGAGTACGTTTTGGTTGTCGGTGGCTTCAAGGGAAAGGTTATTGACGAGGATACTTTGGAGCTTATCTCACTCTCCCCCGAGGAGCACGTTGAAAAATACGTTTCGGAGGGATTTTCCAGAATGGATGCCATAAAGCGTGCAGCTAAGGACAGAGGAATGACAAAATCCGAGCTGTATAAAATTCTTAACGCCTGATTTTTAATATGGTTTTTCAAGCGAATAAAGCTGTCATACTGCCCTGCTGCAAGCAGTCAAAGGGAGGTTATGGCAGTTTTTTCATTTGTTTTAAAATAATTTTTAAAAAATATTGTATTTACAGTTAAAATATGATAAAATATATTATTATTAACGTGAAAGGCGGTGCTTCAGATGGCAGATAAAAAGAAGATCTCCACCGAGGAAACCGAGAATAATATCAAGGATTCCGAAAAAAAGGATAAGCTCGATGCCCTTCTCCTGGGCGATGATGAAGATGATTACGACGAAACCTCCGATGAGGTGGAGTTTGATGCCTTTATGGCAGAATACCGTGATCTTGTAAGCAAGAGAATAGGCATAGTTGCTGCCGAGCCCGAGGAAGCCGAGGAGGATAATCCCGAAGAGGTTCTTATTACCCTTCCCAAAAAGAACGGTGACAGAAAGCCGAAGAGCCGAGGCAAAAAGAATGAAAGCAAAAACTCGGATTGGGATGAAAAGATTACACTCGATCCTGAGGAATACGATGAAATTGACGAGGTTGATATGCACCTTGAGCTTCCCGATGAACAATCATCAATCAGAGGCGAAGAAACCGATGAGTTTGATCTGGGTGAGGATAGCGATGACGACAGCTTCCAGCTTTCCATCAACTTCTCGGGTGATGCCGATAAGGGCGAAGAGGAATGCGACGCCGAGGATAGTGTAAGCACTTACGACCCCGAGAAGCCACGGGCTATCGACTGGGTGTTCGATATCGCCGAGATGTTTGTATTCGTGCTGCTGGCAGTGATGATACTCACAACCTTCTTCTTCCGTCACTCTATCGTTGAGGGTCGCTCAATGATGAACACCCTGGAGGACAGAGATCATCTTATTATATCCGATTTTCTTTATTCCCCCGAACGTGGTGATATCGTTGTATTCGAGGACTACTCCACCTCGCTCAGAAAAGCTGTGGTAAAGAGGGTTATCGGACTTCCCGGTGATACGGTAATGGTAAGCTTTAACGAGCTCGGTGACGTTGTGGTATATCTGAACGGCGAGCTTCTTGAGGAGGAATATGCATTCAATGCAAAGGATGCCAATATTGACATCGGCAATTTTGACAAAGAAATTATCGTTCCCGAAGGTGAAATATTCGTTATGGGTGACAACAGATATCACTCCACCGACTCTCGCTCAAACGGTGTTGGCACGGTTAAGATTGACGCAATTCTCGGTAAGGTTATTCTGAGATTTTTACCCTTTGACAAATTCGGAACAGTGGAATAATTCCCTTACACCTTTACAATACAGGCAAAGAAAGCAAAGGAATATTATGGCAAAGAATCCAATACAGTGGTTCCCCGGACATATGGCGAAAACCAAGCGCATGATGCGCGAGTGCTTGTCCGAGGTGGATATAATAATCGAGCTGCTCGATTCAAGAATTCCCTACAGCTCGAAAAACCCCGAAATAGACAGTTTAATAAACGGAAAGCCAAAGATCTCGGTATTTACGAAATCCATCCTTGCAGACCCCGATATGACAGCGAGATGGGTTGAATCCTATCATAAGCGTGGCGAGCGTGTGGTTGTTATCGACTCAACCACCGGACAAGGCATCGACAAGCTTGCTGATGCAGTAAGAGATATTATGGCTGAGAAGCTGGAGCGCTATCACATCAAGGGAATGGATGGCAGAAAGCTTAAGGCGATGATTGTCGGCATTCCCAACGTAGGTAAATCCTCGCTTATCAACCGTATTGCCGGTAATAAAAAGGCGAAGGTTGAGGACCGTCCCGGTGTTACCGTAGACAAGCAATGGGTACCAACCAAAATCGGCTTTGACCTTCTCGATATGCCGGGTGTGCTCTGGCCCAAGTTTGAGGACCAGACGGTTGGCGAAAATCTTGCTATGACGGGAGCTATCCGTGATCAGATACTCGATACAGAGGAGATTGCGATGATCCTCTGCTCAAGGCTTATGAAGGTTGCGCCCGATAAGTTTATGGCAAGATACAAGCTTACACCCGAGGAAACCGAGGGACTTGATTCCTACGATCTGTTTGAGCTTGTAGGCAGGAAACGTGGCTTCCTTATCAGTGGTGGTGAGGTTAATCACAAGAGATGTGCCGATATGCTGCTTGATGAATTCCGTGGTGGAAAGATCGGCAGAATAACTCTTGAAAGCCCTGCCGACAGATAAAGGTATATCGAGCGAACAACAAATAATTCAGAACGGAGAAGCTATAATGCCCAGCTTTGAATATGAGGAGAAGCATTATCTGGAGGGCTACACTGCCGTGTGTGGCTGTGATGAGGCAGGACGTGGCCCACTTTGTGGTCCTGTTGTTGCTGCTGCAGTAATTCTTCCCCGAGATCTTGAAATAGAAGGACTTAACGACTCGAAAAAGCTTAGCGAAAAAAAGCGCGAGATGCTCTTCGAGGTGATAAAGGAAAAGGCGCTGGCTTATGCTATTGCAGAGGCAACTCCAGCTGAGATTGATGAAATAAACATACTTAACGCCTCCATGCTGGCTATGCGTCGTGCAGTTGAAGCACTTGAGGTAAAGGCAGATTTCGCACTTATCGACGGAAACTGCTCCCGTGGGTTTGAAATTCCTACCGAAACGGTGGTTAAGGGTGATGCAAAGAGCTACTCTATTGCTGCAGCATCAATTCTCGCTAAGGTAACCCGTGACAGACAGTGCATCGAGCTTGACCGTGCGTATCCCGAATACGGTATTGCAAAGCACAAGGGCTATCCCACAAAGGAGCACATGGATGCCGTCAGAGAGCACGGTCCTGCGCCGATATACCGTAAAAGCTTTCTCAAATTTCTCGATAAATGAAAATACTTGAAATACTTACGCCAAGAAGGCGTATCGGTAATCTTGGCGAGCGCGCTGCAGTCAGGTTGCTTCGCAGAAAGGGATACCGTATACTTAAAAAGAACTACACTGCTCTGGGCGCAGAGATTGATATTATTGCGAGACGTAAGGATATAACAGCCTTTGTAGAGGTAAAGACCAGGAACGTGAAGTACCTCGGATACAAGGAGGCTCGTCCGGGCTCCTCGGTGAATGCCGAAAAGCAGCGAAAGATAATCAAGGCTGCAAGCTACTATGCAAGCCACAATCCTTCGGATACAAGACTACGTCTTGACGTTATCGAGGTGTATACCGAGGAAATCGACGGTCACATCAGAATTAAGGACATAAAACATCTTGAGGGAGCGTTCGATAAGAATACTGCCTTCGATAAAAAATACGCATATATACGAAAAAAAGAAGGATCAAATCTATGAGATA
>JAFTON010000133.1 GCA_017463765.1 Clostridia bacterium
AAGGCAAATCTTACGCCAACCTCATCCCTATTCTTAACAACGCTGTTAAACTCACCACCGATGTATCTGCCGGGTTTGGAAACCGATTTAAGCACCGACGATATATTTTTGTTCTGCATTTAAATTATCCTTTCGGGAAATTTCCGTGCCTCCCTTTCGGACGGCACGGAAACGTTTTTTATTAATCTATACTCTTTTTCGCAGATTCGCCAAGAAATACCGCTTTACTTACAAGTCTGATAACTCCACAGGTGATAAGATGCCAGAGGGCAGCCATAGGAACAGCCTTGAAATTAATACCTGTAATGAGGGAAAGTGCGATTGCAAGAGTAATACCGATTGCCATTGAGCAAATCTCAACAAATCTGAGATAAACCGAGAACTTATGATGCTTCTTGGCAAGAACAATCATTCCTGCAGCATCAAGTCTGTCACCATAGGTAACCATTCTTGCGCTTTCCTTAGGCTTTACCGAAAGCTCCTTAACAGGATCATAAAGCTTAACCACACGCATAGTACCGTTTCCTGCAGTAAGAGTAGAAAGAAGCTCGCCGGATACGTTAGGGTCACGGGTATATACAAGAGGAATAACGCCTGCCTCACGGAGAGAAGGAATAGTGCTGGTAAACTCCTCGGAGAAGGAATATCTGATGTAGAACTTAGCGTTTACCTCGCCATCCTCTGCAGAATACATAATCTTTATAGTATCGCTTATTCCACCGTCACGAACAGTAGCAGCGGGAGGAATAGCAATTCCGTTACGACGCATATAATCCTCACTACCGGCGCATATCTTATGTCCGGCAATCTCGCCACATATACCGTCATCTTCAATGATAATATTAGAAGCAGTCTTATGACGCATTCTGTTATCAATGATGCCGGAGAACATATAGTCAAGGGGTCCACCTACAGCAGCGAACAGTGCGCACATCTGGCGCATTACCTTATCCATATTATCTCTGTCACCGTAAAGCATAAATCTCTTAAGATTTACATCCTCGGGACCGAAGAGATCGGTATCGTCGAATGCAAACACGTCAACAGAAGCAAAGCTCTCATAAGCATCCTCGCCTATAGCAGTGCTGTCGGTAGCAAGTGCAGCTCTCTGAGAATGGAAGAAAGAAACCTTGCCTGAAATGATTGAAAATGCAGGACATCCCAGCATGGTTACCAACGAGAATATAAGCATTGCTCCCATTAAGCTCTTGGCAAGGAAGAAATAAACGACTCCACAAACCAGCGCAATACCGAAAGGAATACCGAGAATTAAAGCAAAATGCTTTGGAGACGTAGCGCAGGTCTCGGAATTCTTAAAGAAATCCGAAATAAAGGATGCGGTAAAGGTGCCGGAAAACTTAGATTTATACTCGTCAACAGCACCGTCAAGCGCCTTGTTTTCCACGTCATGATCCTTTGTATTCTTGATATCAATAACCTGCTTATCCTCAGGCTGCGCAATCATCTTGAAGGCGATAAAATCTGCCTTTGTACGATAGAGAGATGCAGTAAGAACAGGAATAACCACACTCGCAAATACAAGACCGAGAAGAGCGTAGGTTGTCTCTCCACTGTAAATAACGGTGAGAGTATAAAGTCCGAAAACGATAAATAACGGAATAGGAATCAGTGTAGCATTCACCTTTTTATTAATAAGATCCTTCACAGCACCGATAAACTCGGGAATAGCCATAATGAATACGCATGCTGCGAGAAGGAAATCTACGATTCCAAGAGTAGCATAGTTTTCGGATCTTTCAAAAATGTTGAAGCCGATAATTCTGGTTGCAGAAAGAATCTCAAGCGCAAGACAGGCAATAGTGAATACAATCGAGGCAACCATTCTGATCCTTATGGAAATAAGGCTATCAAGGAATCCGTCCTTGATTGAGTCACGCTGTATCGGATTGCTGAACTCTTTTTCATTCTTCTTAGCTTTATGCTTTTTAGCAGAATCACCCGATTCAGCAGAATCACCCTTCGGCATATCTTCAACGGTAGTATCAACAAACTCAAATACTTTAAGCTCGTCTGCATCGGGATCAGGAAGAACGTATTCTTCCTCCTCTTCAACCTCCTCTATAGGCTCCCCCTCGGTTTCCTCGGGTTCTTCCTCGACAGGCTCGGGAGCCTTTTCGGTCTTAAGGAGCTTCTTGATCTCTTTTCTCTCTCTTTCGGCTGCTGCCTCAAGCTCCTCCTCGGGTGTCTTAGTCTTATTTACAGACATAGACTCATCGCTTTCATCCACACCCGAGTTCTCGGGGGTCTTAGCATCCTCGGTACCGAGAAAATCAGCATCAAACTCTGCCGTCGGATCAAGCTTTATTTCATCGGGATTTCCCACAGGCTCGTTCTCCACCTGGTTTTTGATACCAAGTCTCTTACGGATTCTGGCATCTCCCTTGCGTCTGTATTTTTCACTCACCTCGGTAAAGCGAGGCATATAGGTAAAGGGACGTCCCTTTTCCTCTTCAACAGGCTCCTCGGGATTCTCTCCTTCAAGCACAAGCACGCCCTCTTCTTCATCAGGAGTTTCAGACTGCTCACCGTCGGATACCGACTCGACAACCTCGTCTGACGTCTTGCCGTTTTCCTCTATATCCGAATTGATCTCCTCAACCGTTTCCCTTCCGGAAGCATTTACTTCCTCGATAGGATCGGTAACATTCTTTTCATTATCCTTCACGCTGTAACCTCACTTTCTGTTTCTCTGCCTTGCAACCTCGGTCATAAGGACCGCACCGGCGCAGGATACGTTCAATGAATTAACGCTTCCGTACAGTGGTATGGAAACGACGAAATCACATTTTTCTTTAACAAGTCTGGAGATGCCGAAGCCCTCACTGCCCATTACCAATGCTACTCCACCCGAGAAATCGGTATCATAGTAGCTGGCACCGTCCATATCGGCGGCGTAAAACCAAAGGCCACGCTCTTTAAGCTCGTCAATAGTGGAGGCAAGGTTTGTCACCTTAGCCACCTTCATATGCTCTGCAGCACCTGCCGATGCCTTTACTGCCGTGGAGGTAAGTCCGACGGCACGGCGCTTTGGAATAATGACTCCGTGTGCGCCCGAGCACTCTGCACTCCTTATAAGCGCACCAAAATTATGAGGATCCTCAACGCCGTCGAGAATGATAATAAAAGGCTTCTCCCCTTTCTCTTCTGCAAAAGCAAGAATCTCCTCCACCGTAGCATAGTTACGCTCTGCTGCAATAGCAATAATACCCTGATGATTGCCACCACAGGCAATACTGTCAAGCTTTGTCCTGTCAACCTCATGGATAGGCAGCTTTCGTTCAGCTGCAATACCGAGCAACTGGTTTACAGATCCCTCACGATCTCCAAGCTGAATGTAAACCTTCTCTATGTCCCGTCCACTTGCCAGAAGCTCTCTTACGGCATTTCTGCCGAAAATAACGTTCTCATCAGGCTCCTCTCTGAAGCCCTCTCTCTTTGCTCCCGAAGAACGCGCGCCTTTTCGGGAATTATGATGTTTAAAATTCTTTTTTTCCATTTCTATCCTGAATAATTATTATTTTTAATTCAATAAACAAAAAATACCCATTTTGTTCTTTACATTATACCATATAATTTATAATTTGTACAGTATTATTTTTAATTTTTTTATTTTAAATCAATCTTTTTTGAGCGAAAAATAAAAAAATATGACATTTTTATAAAAATCGATTGACAAAACAGAGAAAAAAGAATAGAATGATTTTAATGTTCATTTTCTGATAGAAGCGAAAGGAGGAGGCTTATGGCTCAGGTAAAAGCCAAACGGAATCTGACAGAGAGACCTTTATTTGTTCCAATGATTCAATTTGTAATTCCCATCATACTTACGGGAATGCTTCAGATATTTTATAACATGGCAGATAACATTGTCGTTGGCAGATTTTCGGGTGACGAGCTTGCTCTTGCTGCTGTCGGCTCTACCTCATCTTTATCTAATCTTATAGTAAATCTGCTTATGGGTATAGCCGGTGGATCGGGCGTTGTCATTGCACAAAGCTACGGTGCAAAAAACTATGAAAAGCTTTCGCGTGCCGTTCACACCTCGGTGGCATTCTCCTTCATTGGTGGAATTGTTTTCTGTATATTGGGTCTGCTTATTTCCGGCCCGGCGCTCGAGCTTATGGACACAAAGGATGAGCTTATGAGCCGAGCTGTGCTCTATATGAGAATTATTTGCCTCGGTATTCCGGCTACTGCCGTTTACAACTTCGGTGCTGCTGCACTACGATCGGTAGGGGACTCTAAAACGCCACTGTTTATTCTGGCTCTTTCAGGTATATGCAACGTTCTGCTCAATCTTTTCTTTGTAATTGTGTGCAAAATGTCTGTCAGTGGTGTTGCTCTCGCCACCATCTTTTCCCAGTATTTGTCTGCTATAGCAGTAATAGCAATTCTCTTCAGGAGGAAGGATGCGCCCTATGCACTGAATGCCGGAATGATCAGAATTGACGGTGAGCTACTGAAGCAGATATTAAAGCTCGGTCTGCCCGCAGGCTTCCAGGGAACGATGTTCTCAATATCTAATATTATTCTTACTGCCGGAATGAACACCCTTGCAACCACCGATATTTCGGGCAAAACCATTGCTATTAATATAGAGGGACTTGTTCACACGGCAATGAACTCCTATCTTCACGCATCAATGACCTTCACGGGTCAGAATTTCGGAGCAAAAAAGCCCGAAAGAATTAAGAAATCCATTATTTATGCAGTAATTCAGGTTGTGGTTATCGGCTTTGTGGGAGGTCAGATTCTGAATCTGTTTTCAGAGCCATTGGCAAGTCTGTATATCGACGCAAACGATCCTAACAAAGAAGCTGTGCTTGCTGCAGCAATGGAGCTTATGAACTTTATGCTTGCCGTCTACTTCCTCTGTGGTGTTATGGATACACTGTCGGGTGCGCTTCGTGGTCTCGGATATTCTATGATTCCGATGGTTGTCAGCATTGTAGCGATATGTGTGCTCAGAGCTATATGGGTATTCTTCGTATTCCCTACCGAAAAGTTCCATTCTCTTATCGGAATATACACAATTTACCCGATATCCTGGTCTCTCGGTCTGTTAGCACTCGCCATTGCCCTGTTCCTACTGTACGGAAGAGTAAAGAAAAAGCTTGAATTAGAGGCATTGGCAGAATCAGATAAAACCGAGAAAAGTGGAAAGGCTGACGATATCTCCGAAGAATTGGCGTAAAGAAAGTTTTATCAAAATACTGTTTATAAATATGTAAACCGTCTAATAAGTATATAAAAAAAGAGGAGCCGAATCGGCTCCTCTTTTTTTGAAGGTGGTCGCTTAAAGAGAAATTACTCTGCGTCCTGCGCTGCTCTTCTTGCTGCGAAGCACTCGCTGCAATAAACAGGCTTACCCTCGGTGGGTTTGAAGGGCACCTGGCACTCCTTGCCGCATTCTACGCAAACTGCGCCAAACATCTCTCTGGCACTCTTCTGCGCGTTCTTCTTTGCGGCACGGCACTCCTTACATCTGGAGGGCTTGTTCTCAAAGCCTCTCTGTGCGTAGAATTCCTGCTCGCCTGCTGTGAAAACGAATTCGTTACTACAGTCTCTGCACTTCAATGTCTCGTCCTGGTACATTGTGTCTTGTTCTCCCTTGATAGGTTTGTAAAATTTGCCCTGAGACGGATTCCAACCGACGCCTTTGTATAACCAACGCTCTCCCTTAAGCTACCTTGGGCATAATAACTAATTAAAATTCGGATATATCGCCAAGCTCCTTACGCAATCTGCGAAAGACACGTGCCTTGGCATTATCGACCGATTTCGCACTCTTACCAAGCATTGTGGCAATCTGCGAGGTCTTATATCCCTGAATATGAAGTAGAAGTACACGGTACTCATAATCCGAAAGCAATCCTCTTGCCGATACCAGAAGTCGATCGAAGGTATCCCTGTCAACAAGGCGTTCCTCAACACTTGTATCATCTGTCACCTGCTCTACGTCAACGTCGCTGAGTGTTTCCTCACTTTCAGAGCGACGAAGCATATCAACAATACGGTTACGAACACAGATACGTGCATAAAGTCCGAAGGTGACACCGTCCTGCTCCAGAATAAATCGCTGTGCAGCAATATGTAAAGCAACGCATCCTTCTGCAAAAAGCTCGTCCGAATCATACGGACAGCCACTAAAGCCGGAGATAACCTTACGTATCATAGGCGTATAGCGACGCACAAGTTCATCGAAGGCATCGTCATCACGTTTACGGCACAACAAAATAAGCTCGTTAATATCAGTTTTATCGTACATATCAAAAAACTTCCACTTATGTAATAATTATAACTTTTGTTTTACAATTTGTCAAGAGTTTTGTATTATTTTTTCAAAAGATTATACAATTTTCCACATAAAACCACCGATATTTTTGTATAAAACGACAAATATTATAAAAAATCAGGATAAATATTCAATTTTTCCGGTTGCAGAGAACAAAACACCCCTGTATACTCCGTCAGGCTTGGCCTCAAAATTCCTCTTTATCTGCTCTGCCTCAGCAAGAGAATTGACCGTAAGAGATGTACTCATAAGCTCACCGAATCTATCGTGCGCCTCAAGTGTGACACGGTATCTGCCTGTATCTGTGGTCTCGATGAAAGCCTTTATAGAAGCTCCACTTTTGGAAAGCGAAACGTGCTTGATAGCCGATCTTAAGCTACGCTCCCTGAAGCCTGCGTCAAGGCTGTCGTAAAGCTCGGATGCAACCACCCTGCCCTTATCCGAAATCATATAGTATTTTTCGCCATCCACCTCGTCGTAAAGAATGTGACCCGAGTCGGCAAGCTCACCGAGACACTGATCGTAGTCGAGAGAAATATCATCGGTATTCTCCTCTACGATAGTCATCACGGTAGCACGGTCTACGGGATAGCGAATGTTATCTAAAAGGAAAAGAAGAAAAACCTTAAGGTCGGTAACGGTATTAAGACCGAATTTCTTATTTCTTTTCATATTAAAGTCCTTTCAAAAAGTTGTGTCTTGTGCATAATCCAAACACAGACGGTCTAAAATTCTTAAGAAAACAAAGTGCTTAAGAAGGAGGAAATAAATGCACGAATATTTTACTGACAGACAGTACGTAGGGGAGCTGCCATATACCGATCTCGCCCTTGAAAGACACAGAGCAGATCTGACTATTCCCGGAGTGGAATACAGCAAGGAGAGTCGCCCTTTGGGATGCTGGGAAAGAATAAAAATAAGCACTAAAAAGGGGGCAGAATCAATCGGGCGTCCTCTCGGGCTATATCACACGCTTAATTTTACCCGGGCAGATATGCTATCTGCCGACGGCATAGATGATGCGAAAAACGAGATAGCAAGCGAGCTGTGTCGCATCCTGGATGAAACCGATATTTTCCCCGGAAGGATACTTGTCGTCGGGCTCGGGAACAGATCACTTACCCCCGACTCTATCGGCTGCGCCACGGCTGCCGAGGTAAAGCCAACGATGCACATAAAGGATTGGGACAGACGGGCGTTCACACGTCTCGGGTGTGCCGAGATGGCTGTTATCACACCGGGCGTAGCATCCGAAAGCGGACTTGATGCCGTGGTATCCGTCAAAGGTATATGCGATCTGATAAGACCCGACGCAGTGATCGCAATAGATGCCCTTGCCTCAAGATCGGCAGAGCGAATCGGGAGTACAGTACAGATCTGCAACAGTGGCATATCCCCCGGCAGTGGAATCGGAAATCCCAGGCTTTCTATCGGAATAGAAACGGTAGGTGTACCTGTAATTGCCATCGGTGTGCCAACAGTAATAGATTCAAGGGTTCTGTGCAGTGAGGATAATTTCCCCGGACCACCGATGTTTGTTTCCCCTAAGGAAATCGGTGAAATCGTAAGCTGCTCTGCTAAAATAATCGGTGGTGGAATCAATCGTGCCTTCGGAATATATCTTTGATTTTAAATGAAAAATCCCCTTAACGCTTAATATACGAAATCAAACTCAAAATCGTAGATGCTTACGGTATCTCCCTCTTCAATTCCTGCCTTACGGAGCATATCGATAACTCCGTTTTTGATAAGAACGCGCTGGAAGAAGTTAAGAGATTCGTAATCGTCAAAGTTGATCTGACCCATAAAGTTAAAGAGCCACTCACCCTCAACGATATATTTACCGTCCTCGATACGAACGGTGGTTTCCCTTGCGCCTCCTGCAGCAGAGATCGCCTCATCCTCCGGCGAATACTCAGGCTCATAGATGGTTACGGGAGGAAGCTCCTTAAGCTTCTCGGTAGCCATTCTGACAAGCTTGTCAAGTCCCTCTCCGGTAACGGCAGAAACGTATACCACAGGAAGATTGTTCTTCTTAACGTACTCGCTGAATCTTACGAAAATCTCTTCCTCCTCGAGAACCGAGTCAATCTTGTTGGCAACAATTATCTGGGGTCGGTCTGCAAGAGCCTCGGAATACTGACGAAGCTCGAAGTTAATCTTTTCAATATCCTCTACGGGATCTCTGCCATCGGTACCTGCTACGTCAACAACGTGAAGAAGTAAACGGCATCTGTCAACGTGACGAAGGAAATCGTGTCCAAGACCCTGTCCCTCAGACGCACCCTCGATAAGACCGGGGATATCTGCTGCAAGGAAGCCACGTCCCTCACCCATGCTTACAACTCCGAGGTTGGGAGAGAGCGTAGTAAAGTGATAATTCGCAATCTTTGGCTTAGCAGAAGAAATACGCGAAAGAATAGAGGACTTTCCTACGTTGGGAAATCCGATAAGACCCACCTCTGCAAGCATCTTAAGCTCAAGGAGAACCTCTCTCTCCTCACCCTTGGTACCGTTTTTGGCAAATCTGGGAATCTGTCTTGTGGGAGTTGCAAAGTGACGGTTACCCCATCCTCCTCTGCCACCCTTGCAGAGTATAAACTCACGGTCGCTACCCATATCAAAGATAATCTTACCTGTCTCGGGATCCTTGATAAGCGTACCCTGTGGAACGGTGATAATCACGTCCTGACCACTTTTGCCGTGCATTTTTCCCGACATACCGTTCGAGCCGTTTTCGGCAACGAACTTTCTCTTATAACGGAAGGCGAGAAGAGTGTTTGCTCCCTCATCAATTCTGAATATAATGTTGCCACCTCTGCCACCGTCACCACCGTCGGGACCACCGGCAGAAACGTATTTTTCACGATGGAAGGAAACGGCTCCGTTACCACCGTCACCTGCTTTAACGTAAATTTTAATATTATCTATAAACATTCCTTTACCCCACTTTATGCTTTGGTGGAATCATCACCACGCTGCCTGATGACTATCTTGATAGGTGTACCGTCGAAGCCAAAGGTTTCACGCAGGCAGTTTTCAATATACCGTCTGTATGAGAAATGGAACAGCTCCTCGCTGTTGCAGAAAATAACGAAGGTTGGAGGTGCTACAGAGGTCTGGGTCATATAGTAAACCTTAAGCCTCTTACCCTTATCCGACGGAGGCTGGACTCTTGTTGTAGCATCGTTAAGCAGATCGTTAAGCATACCCGTTGTAATTCTGCGACGAGCCTCTGAGTAAACCTTGTTAATCATTTCATAAAGATTCTTCACCCTCTGTCCCGTAAGAGCAGAAACGTATGCTATCGGTGCATAAGGCATATATGAAAGTGCCGTACGAATACGCTTCTCATATTCTCTGACTGTGTTATTCTCCTTCTCGATAGAATCCCACTTATTAATAACGATTATACACGCCTTACCTGCCTCGTGCGCCAGTCCTGCAATCTTCTCATCCTGCTCGGTAACACCGTCTGCGGCATCGATCATAATAAGACAAACGTCTGCACGCTCAATAGCCATATTCGCCCTGAGAACCGAGAACTTCTCTATTCTGTCCTCCACCTTCGAATGACGGCGAATACCTGCTGTATCTATGAAGTTGTAAATACCGTAATCATTCTCTACCCTTGTGTCAACTGCATCTCGGGTTGTGCCTGCGATGCTGGAGACGATAACTCGCTCCTCGCCACACATACGGTTAATGATGGATGATTTTCCTGCATTGGGTTTACCTATTACAGCAACGTTGATAACGTTCTCGTCATCAAGCTCATTATCTTCGAAATGGCACTCCTCGATAACTGCATCGAGCAGATCACCCGAGCCTGTACCGTGAAGAGAGGAAAGCGCAATAGGCTCACGGTCAAAGCCAAGCTCGTAGAACTCATAAAATTCGTAAGGCAATTCACCCACCCTGTCCACCTTATTGACAACGAGGACAACCGGCTTGCCTGATTTCTTAAGCATAATGGCAATGTCTCTGTCATCGGCTACAAGACCTGCGTGAATATCACACATAAATACGATAACATCGGCAGTGGCTATTGCTATCTCTGCTTGATTTCTCATCTGCTTAAGAATAGTATCGTCACTCTTAGGCTCTATACCTCCGGTATCAACAAGAAGAAAACGGTGGTCGTTCCACTCTGCCTCTGCATAGATACGGTCACGGGTAACGCCGGGAGTATCCTCCACTATCGAACGGCGCTCGCCTATAAGCTTATTGAAAAGTGTGCTTTTTCCAACGTTGGGTCTGCCCACAATTGCTACAATCGGTTTTGACATTTCTCCATTACCTCCAAATCAAATACTCTCTCCCAAAATCGCCTCGGCAAGCTCATAGCCATCATTACCCGATGCCCTTACGGGAACACCAAGCTTCTGTGACATCTCGCTGACGGTCATGCCACAGAGGAACACGTCCTCTCCGTGACGGAGGCAATTCTGAGGTATAAGCAGCTCCTCACCAAGTGGCTTACCATCAAGCTGCTCGCATATATCCAGCCCGGTCAGAAGTCCCGAAACGGTAATCGACCTGCCGAAGAAATTATTAACTATTTCATAAATATTAACACTTAAATTCGGGCAGAGTGCCAAAAGTTTAGCAACCTGCTCCTTAATCATAGGATAAGAGGCAACTCCCGTAACCAGAGAGATGCTTCTTTTTTTATTTCGGATTTCACTGAGCTCCTCGGCATTTAAAAGAGCGAGACCGAACTCGTCCGAGCAGGAACGAATCATACCTACTCCGTTCTCAAGCTGTGGATAATCCTCATAATAATCGGCATCGGGAATCTCCCTCTCTGCCTTAAGATAAAACTCGTCGGCAGCATAAAAAAGACGGCTGCCATGCTTTTCCTTATGAGCATCACCGAAGGAATTTATCATATCTATAATCGCCCCTGCCTCTTCCTTAGTAAAGTCGGTCAAGGGATAAAGCTTGTCCCTGAATTTAGTAAGTCCTGCAGGAACGATGGCAACACTGCTCATTGCAGGATACAGCGCTGCAAGATCACGCATAGAGCGCATAAGCTCTTCGCCGTCGTTAACTCCACGGCAAAGCACGATCTGTCCACACATAGAGAGACCTGCAGATGCAAAATCATCAAGATACTTCAGCACCTCTCCCGAATGCTTATTCTTCATCATCTTAACTCTGAGCTCGGGGTTGGTTGTGTGTACCGAGATATTTATAGGAGACATTCTCATTTTGATGATACGGTCAACGTCCTGCTGCGTCATATTGGTCAGTGTGACGTAATTCCCGTGAATAAAGGAAAGCCTTGAATCGTCATCCTTAAAATAAAGCGACTCGCGAAGTCCCTCGGGATTCTGGTCTATGAAGCAAAAAATGCACTTATTCTTGCAGGAATGCTTCTCGTCCATAAGTGGAGTTTCAAAATCAAGACCGATATCGTCATATTCGCCCTTCTTTATCTCAACGGTATATTCCTCACCGTTACGCATAAGGCTGATTTTGACTTTTGATTCGGTAAGATAAAAGCGATAGTCAAGCACGTCGTTTATTTCATTGTCATTTATAGATACAAGTATATCACCCGGCTTGATATTTACCTTATCAGCACGGCTGCCGGTATATACCTCTGTTATTTTAACCATAAGACTACCCCTTTCTCAGTTTCTTTCTTTTGCTTCCCGTCAGCATCTCGGGATTAATTCCGTTCTCAATAATATACGCAGTTGCTTCGGGAGAGCCACTGCGTTGTGCAGCGAGCATAAGCCTTATAGACTTTTCCCTGTCAAAGTCGGTGCCGAGACCGTCAACATAGCAACGTGCATACAGATATTTTCCCTTTGCAACAAGATCCTCTACGTAGCTTGTAGAATGTCTTGCAGCAGTCTGAAACCATTCAAACGCACGTCTTGCGTCCTGTTTGATAGCCGAATAACGAAGCTCCTCATCAAGCTCAAAATCAGGAATATCACCGTCGAGCAGAGGAATGGCATCCATATATTCGGGCGTGTGACACGGTATCATCGAAATACCCACGATATCCGGCTCAAACATACAGCCGGAGGTGTATGCCATACCGAGATAGAGCTGAGCCTCAATACAGCCCTGCCCTGCAGATATCTGCATATACTCATATGACTTTTTATAATCCTTCGCCACACCCTCGCCATGAAGGTAAAGCATGGCTATATTATAGCAAGCCTCGCCACCCTCAAGATCTCTGGCAAATGCAAAGAAGCTCTTCGCCTCCTTCGGATTATACTCAACACCCATGCCACGCCATAGGCAGTAGCCATAGTTGAATGATGCCAACGCATCACCCTCACGTGCGCCCTCGAGATACATCTCTGCAGCCTTCTCATAATCGCCTTCCATAAAAGCAACGTCGGCTATTGACTTTTCGTACATAGATGCATCTCCTTTCACAGGTTATTTTTAAGGCATCACGCCTCGTTTATTGTAAATTTAGTTCCCTCGCGAGTGTCAAGAAGGGTAATTCCCTTTGCAAGAAGCTCATCACGGATAGCATCAGCCTCTGCAAAGTTTTTTGCCTTCTTTGCAGCCTTACGAGCCTCAATGCGCTCCTGAATATATGCAAGGAGCTCGGGATCAACGCCTGCGTTCTCCTCTGCAGCCTGCTTTGCCTTTTCCTCATTAAGTCTTGCTGCAGCAGCGATAAGTCCGAGATCAAGCACCGTCTCAAAGCTCTCGATAAGAGCAAGCTTGGTTCTGTCATTGGTCCTAAGCTTGAACACGTCATAAAGCGCAGTTACGGCAAGAGAGGTGTTAAGGTCATTATCAAGCGCATCGGTAAAGCGCTTCTTTCCTTCTGCAAAGGCTGCCTCATCTATCTCACCGTCATTTGCCTTAAGCTCGGCAACACGACCGACAAGCTTATTATATGCTATCTTGGCATTATCAAGATTTTCCCAAGAGAATACAAGATTCTTTCTGTAATGCGACTGCATGCAGAAGAAACGGTAAACAAGAGGGTCATAGCCCTTCTCCTCCAGAAGAGAAACCGTAAGGAACTCACCCTTGGACTTAGACATCTTACCCGAATTGGTGTTAAGATGGTGAACGTGGAACCAATACTTGCACCACTCGTGACCGAAGGTAGCCTCACTCTGAGCAATCTCATTTGTATGATGCGGGAAAGCATTGTCAATACCACCACAGTGGATATCAAGATACTCGCCCACAAACTTTGATGCTATGCAGGAGCACTCGATGTGCCAACCGGGATAACCGAGACCCCAGGGAGATTCCCATTTAAGCTCCTGATCATCAAACTTCGACTTTGTAAACCAGAGAACAAAATCGGCCTTGTTCTTCTTGTTGTGGTCTGCCTCAACGCTCTCACGAACGCCAACCTCAAGATCCTCTTCCTTAAAGTCGTTGAAAATGTAATATCTCTCAAGTTTTGATGTATCAAAATAAATATTTCCACCTGCCTCATAGGCATAGCCCTTCGCAAGCAGGGTCTCAATCATAGCTATAAACTCGGGAATGCAGTTGGTGGCAGGCTCGATGAACTCGGGACGCTTGATATGAAGCTTGTCGCAATCGGCAAAGAATGCGTCGGTGTAGAACTTGGCTATTTCAAGAACAGTCTTATGCTCGCGCTTTGCGCCCTTAAGCATCTTATCCTCACCGGTATCGCCATCGCTGGAAAGATGACCAACGTCGGTAATATTCATAACTCTGGTTACCTTATTTCCGATATAACCGAGATATCTCTCAAGCACGTCCTCCATCGTATAGGTACGAAGATTACCGATATGAGCAAAATGATATACCGTAGGGCCACAGGTATACATTGTTACCTTACCCTCTTCTCTTGGAATAAATTCCTCTCTTTTTCTTGTAGCTGAATTATATAAAAGCATATTACTCCTTTCACGCCAAAGGCTGCCGTAAAATATTTTTTTACTTGAATTTCGACATCTGACATACAATCGTCAAAAGCGCATAATTAGTCGAATATCATTGTAACAGAAATATACCCTTTTGTCAAGAAATTTAGTAAAATATTTATTATTATTTTCATAAAGAATTTGAACAAACGAAAAAATAAAAAAATATTTTAAAAATTTTAGCGTTTTGCTATTGTAATCGACCAAAAAATCTGCTAAAATATATATTGAGAAAATATACGACTCTTATAGGAGGTTATACATACATGACTGAAAAAATAACTGATAAAGACACAAAAAACAAGGTGGAAAAAACCGGCTTCCCGGAATTGAAGCCTATACATAAAGCTGCATGCATTGCCCTTGTGGCATCGGCTGCACTGATCGCTATCTGTCTTGTTACCGACGGAATGGGTGTGGTAGGAAACGGTATTCGTACTATACTTCGGGGACTGTTTTCTATGGGTTCTATGGTTATTCCCATTGCCCTTATCGCCCAGGCTATCGCATTTGCAGATGATCTTAAGTCTCACGGATTTGTAAAGCGTACTGCTTTCGCTGCCGTTTCCACGGTATTGGTATCCTGCATTGAATACGCAATATCCACCTGGTCGCTCACACCCGAGTTCTACCCCACCGAAGCATTTGCAAGCATGAGCGACGGTGGACTTATCGGTAACACCGTCGGATATTTACTTTCGACTGCGTTCAATCCTATCGGTGCAATAATAATTGCCGTAATGGCGCTTGCAATTTATTCCGTATTCTTCTTTGCCGAGAAGGCCGGATCGTTAGGACAGGCAGCAATTAATTTTGCAAACGCAATCAAGGCTGTATTCACTCTCATAAAGGACAAGCATAGCGCAAACGTTGAGAAGAAGAGACGTATAAAAGAGGATGCTGAGCAGCATCAGCGCGAGGCTGTCAGCGAAGAGCTTATCGACGACGAGTTCTTCAGAGCTAAGGGCAGCGCATCCGAGGTAAGAATAAGAAAGCTTGGAATCGAGGAAAACGCATCTACCCACGGTCTTTCTCCCCTTACCGACTCCGAAAAGCCTATTGTCGAGGAGCCTGTAGTAGTTGTGTCGGAGCCCGAGGTTAAGCGTAAAAGAAGCGACAAGCCCCTGGACCTTACCTACGGAATTACAGAAGAGCCCACTCCGGTTGAAGAACCTGAAAAGGAAAAGGCTGAAAAGCCTGCGAGCGACAAATTCTCCTTCGGGCTTGATGACAGTGCAGACAGTGTATTTACAAGAGATTTCGATCCCTTTGACTTTGCAACCAGCGAGAAGAGAGCTGCAAAATATGCGAGCAGAGTATCCACAAGTCCGGCTGTTACCGAAGAGCTTGACGATATGGCAATATATGAGATGAAGGCAAACCATGAGCCAGATGAGAGAGAAAGAAGGCTTATGGAGCTTGAGCGCAAAAAGCAGGAGTGGCTGCGTAAGAAGGGCGTTTCTCCTGCAACCGACACTGCGCCTGCTCCCTCTGCATCGATTCGTCAGGAAACCGTAGTGGAAGCTGCTCGTCCCGAGCCTGTTCACGCCGAGCCCCTTCGTAGCGAGCCTGCCGTTATGCATACTCCAACTACCCCCTCTCATGAGCCTGCAGTATCGCATGCTCCAACTACCCCCTCTCATGAGCCTGCAGTATCGCATGCTCCAACTATTCCCTCTCACGAGCCTGCGAAAAGTGCATCGGAGCATAGCGAGAATACTGCTTCATCTATCGCAACCTCCTCTGCCCCTGCATCCTTCCGTTCTACAGGCGCATCAAGACAGGAACCTATCCTTACATTTGAATTTACAGTATCCAAGAGTCCCGATTCCAGCAGTGTTGCTGCTGCAAAGTCTGCTCCCGTTGCTACGCCAGCAGAAAAGCCTGCCGAGACAAAGAAGTCGGATGACGATATTGCAATAATTATTTCCGAGCGCGTTGCAAAAGCAAATCCGGGGTATGCAAGAAGCGCAAACGATCTTAAAACCTACACCAAGGTGGTTACCGACGGTGACGAAGAGCTTTACCGTCAGCTTGAGGGTATCAGCTCCACAGAGCCTACACCTACAGAATCTGCAAGCGAGGCAAGTACATTCAGACCTGCCGTAGAAACTGTAAGTATTCCCACGGCTCCCACTCCCGAGCCTGTGACAACCCCCGAAACCGTGATTGTGCCCGAGAGGATTACTCCGGTTGCCGAGACGGTTGCGCCTGTAACCGAAACAAATACTCCTATCGTAAGCTCTGTTGCGCCTACAGTTGTGGAAAGTACTCCTGCAGTTGAAATTTCTGCGCCGGTTGTCCAGGTATCGACTCCGGTGGTTGAGAACCTAACCGAGCGCAGCTATACCGAGACATCTGCCGGTGTAGAGCCCGAGAGTTATGCCCAAAAAGCCCCCGAGACAGTGACTGTTACCGAGTCTGTACCCGAGAAGCTTGAGGCACCGGAGTTCAAGCCCTACACTCCCCCCACCGAGAGCATCCAGGCTCCCACCGCTGTTGCCGTAAGTGAGGACAGTAAGCTGAAGGTTGAACGCAGCATGCTCCCCCCTACCCCCGAGGCAATAGCTACTCCTACCGTTACCGAAGCGACGGCTGCCGAAGCTGCAACGACCGATGAAACCACACCCGTGACAGAGCAGCCCGTTGTTTGTGAAACCACCTATACCTCTGCTCCTGTCAAGGAAGCCGTTACGGTCAATCCTACGGTTGCCGCCGGCAGCTCGAATGATGAAATTGATTTTACACCGGTAGATACCGACTCGGGCATTAAGACCGAGGATAACACCGAGGGTGAAAACGATACAGCATCAGAACCTCTCTTCGACGAAATTGACACCGAGGAAGCAAATAATACTCAGCCCGATGAAGATGAGGATGATCATACTGTTGAAATCAGCTTTGACGACGATGATGAGGACGGCGAAGAAGATGACGGTGACACTTCAGATTATACTCCCGAAGAAGAGGAATATGATGAAGCAGATGGCGAAATTCCCCCCGAGGAACAAAATCCCGACGTTATCAGAATGCGTGGAATGTTTAACTGTCTCGATCCTATCGAGAACAAGACCACCTCTGCGCCTGCTATGGAGGAGAGAGCAGAGATTACCGTTGCCTCCGAAGCAGACGAGGAAGAGCCCCCCTTCGACGATGCAGTTGAGGTAAAGCCTTATGCAGAAGAAAAAGCACAGACTACAATAGCTACCCCTGTAGCAACCGATACGGTTCCTGCCGTCACTGCCTCTCAGCCCACGGCAGCTCTTGTTCCCGTCAGTGAAAAGAAGCCTGAAAAGAAAAAGGCAGATTATTCAGATTATCAGTTCCCCGACCTGGATTTCCTTGCAAAAGAGAAGGACGGACAGGACGAAAATATTCAGGCAGAGATTCAGGAAAACGCAGATAAGCTTATCGAGACGTTGGCATCCTTCGGCGTTACTGCATCAATAAAGGGTGTGGACAGAGGTCCCCGTATTACAAGATACGAGGTTGTTCCTGCAAAGGGTGTTAAGGTAAGCAGCATTCTCGGACTTCAGGACGATATCGCGCTTAACCTGGCTGCAGGCTCTATCAGAATGGAGGCTCCCATTCCCGGTAAATCTGCCGTTGGTATTGAAATTCCCAATAAAAACTCCAGCATTGTAAGACTTCGTGATCTTATAGAGACTCCCGAATTCCAGAGCGCAAAGTCGAAAACCCAGGTTTGTATCGGACGTGACGTTGCCGGACAGCCTGTGTTCGGTGATCTTGCGAAGATGCCTCACCTTCTCATTGCAGGTGCTACCGGTATGGGTAAGTCGGTTTGTATCAACTCTCTTCTCATCAGTATTCTTTACAAAGCTAAGCCTGATGAAGTTAAATTCATTATGATCGACCCGAAGCAGGTTGAATTTACAATGTATAACGGTATTCCTCATCTTTTAGTTCCCGTAGTATCCGACGCCAAGCAGGCTGCAGGTGCGATTATGTGGGCTGTGGATGAGATGGATCGCAGATATAATCTTCTTAACTCGGTTTGCTCAAAGAGCGTTGATTCTTATAATGATAAGGTAACGGCAGACCCCTCGCTTGGTGATCCCCTGCCCAAGATCATTATCGTAATCGACGAGTTTGCAGACCTTATGCTTCAGGTAAAGGATCCTGTAGAACAGCTTGTCACACGTATTGCACAAAAGGCAAGAGCTGCAGGTATTCACCTGGTTATCGGTACACAGCGTCCTTCGGTAAACGTCATTACCGGTGTTATCAAGGCAAACGTTCCCTCTCGTATCTCCTGTAAGGTAATGTCTAACGTGGACTCCAAGACGGTGCTTGACTCTGCCGGTGCAGAGAAGCTGCTGGATAAGGGCGATGCGCTTTATGCTCCTGCAGGCTCACCCAAGCCTCACAGACTTCAGTGTGCATACGTTGACGAGGCAGAGGTTGAGGTTATTATGGATTGCCTTAAAAAGAAGTCTGACGGCGCAAGCTATGACTCCAGCGTTATGGAGGATATTGAGCGTGCAGCACAGAAGTGCTCCAAGAAGGGTGACCGTGATGACGGAGACAGAGATGAGGGCAGTGGCGAAGGATTCCTCAACGACAGGCAGTTCCTTGACGCAGTTGAAATTGCCGTCAACACAAGAAAGATTTCTACCTCCCTTATTCAGCGAAAGATGTCTATCGGCTACGGTAAAGCGGCTAAGTTTATAGATATTATGGAGGATATGGGAATAGTCGGTCCTGCAAACGGTCAGAGACCCCGTGAGGTTCTTCTCTCTCCGGATGACTGGCGCGAAAAGCTTGCTCGCTTATCAATCGACTGATATCCAAGCTTATAAAAACAAATATCATTAAGGTGCAGCCCGGGCTGCAAAAACAAGAATTCGTGCCGTAGCAATATGGCACGAATTTCAAAATACACTATCAGAAAAGGAAAATAGGATATGATTATAGTTCTCTTAGCAGACGGCTTCGAGGAAATAGAAGCTCTCACACCGGTAGATATGCTTCGTCGCTGTGGTCTTAACGTAAAGACGGTTGGCGTATCCGGCAGAGCCGTTACAGGCGCACACGGTATCTGTGTTGTATGCGACCTGCTTCCCGAGGACGTGGATTTAAACAACGTAAAGACCGTAATTCTGCCCGGTGGAATGCCCGGTACAATCAATCTTGATTCATCTGCATTCACGGGAGAAGCAATTGACAAGGTATTCTACAGAGGAGGAAAGGTTGCAGCCATCTGCGCAGCACCTCTTATTCTCGGCAGACGTGGCATGCTTAAGGGCAGGAGGGTTACCTGCTATCCCGGCTTTGAGCAGGAGCTTTCCGGTGCGACGGTTGTGGATGATGGTGTTGTTACCGACGGAAACATTATTACGGCGCGTGGTATGGGTGTTGCTACGGAATTTGCCGAAGAAATTATCACACAGCTTCTCGGTAAGGAAAAGGCGAGAGAGATAAGCCTGGCTATATGCAAGAGCTCTGACGGTGAGGAGGCTAAGGAGGAAACGGTTAATTTTGCCGACTATACCCTTCCCACATCAGACCTTCTTGACGAGGACAAGCACTATGAGGCTGATGCCGAGGAAATTAAAGCAATGGAGGAGTGCATTCTCTCGGTCTTTTCAAGAAACAAAATCAACTTAAAGATAGTTGGCTTCGAGACGGGCGTCAGGGTAACCAGATTTATCCTGACTGCGAAGGGAGATATCCCTCTCAGAAAGATTATGGCACTCGATATGGATATTGCCCTTGAGCTTGGCGTCTCTCCGGTAAGAATTGTTGCGCCTATCCGTGACGGAAATTCTATCGGCATTGAGATTCCTAACAAGAAAAACGGTGTGGTAATGCTTCGTGGGCTTGTTGATAGCGATGAATTCAAGGAAAGCTCTCTTACCTCGGTGTGTATCGGACGTGAGTTTAACGGAAAGCCTGTTATCGCAGACGTTACCAGGATGCCTCATATGCTTGTTGCAGGTGCAACCGGTATGGGAAAATCCGTTGCTATATCCTCCATGCTTGCCAGTCTTTTGCTTAAAACCACCCCCGAGCAGCTCAGACTTATTCTGATCGATCCGAAGCAGGTCGAGTTCACGTTATTCGACGGAATTCCCCAGCTCCTCTGCCCTGTTATCCATGCTCCTAATGAGGCTGCTGCAGTTCTCAGCTGGGCATTGAAGGAAATGGATCGCAGATACGGATTGCTTCAGAGGGCAGGTAAATTTTCCGTTGATTATTACAACAGAATACCCGAGGTAATGAACGGAGAAAAAGAAAGACTGCCTTATATCGTTATCGTAATAGACGAGCTTGCCGACCTTATGTTCAACCATAGCGAACTTATTGAAGAATCAATTTTACGCCTGGCACAGAGATCGAGAGCAGCCGGAATTCATCTGATAATCGGCACTCAGCGTCCCGTGGACGACGTTATTACAGATTATATTAAAGCGAATATTCCCTCTCGCCTTTGCTGCAAGGTAATGAGCGAAATTGACTCGACCGTAGTTCTTGATTATGCAGGAGCCGAAAAGCTTCTTAACGCAGGTGACGCACTCTATGCAGCTCCGGGAACAACCAAGCTTACACGTCTTCAGTGTGCTTACGTATCGGAAACCGAGCTTGAACGCATTACAAACGCAGCGAAGAGCATCGGAAAGGGCGTAGGCTATGATAAACAGGTTACCAAATATATAAAGGATTACCTTACAAGCCTTAAATATGCCACGGTCATTACCGACGACTTCCTCGCCGCTGTGGAGTTGGCGCTTGCTACGAGAAAGATTTCAACCTCTCTTATTCAGCGTCAACTTTCCATAGGATACGGAAAGGCTGTAAAATTCCTCGACCTTATGGAAGAGCTCGGTATCGTATCACCTATGAACGGTTCCCGTCCCAGAGACGTTATTATGTCACGCGAGGAATGGCAGCTCAAGCTTGCAAAGATCAAAAAACAGTAAAAAAAGATTTTATCAAAAAGCGAGAAATAATTTATGGCAGTTTCACCAAAACAAAGACATATAGCATACAGATGCCCCGATTGCGGAGAGGCAACGGTTGGTCTGGTCGGCAGATTTGCACTGTCGGCAAACATGGTCAGACTTAAGTGCTCCTGCAGCAGCGAAAGCTCTCTGGATATGAATATCTCGGGCGACGGAAAAATACGCTTGTCCGTTCCCTGCCTCTTCTGCAGGCAGAATCATTCCTACGTAGTCAGCGAGGGATTGTTCTTTGAGAAGGACAGATTTTTTCTGTCCTGCCCCTACTCGGGAATGGATATTGCATTTATCGGCGACGAGGACAACGTCAGCGCCGATCTTTCACGCACTGCAGATGAGCTGTCTGCTCTGATGAAGAATCTGGAGGCAGAAGAGCTGTCTGACATTCAGCCACAGGATATGACCGAGGGCGAGATACTTCCCGACCCTGCCGTTTATGACACGTTGCGCTTCGTTGTCAAGGATCTTGAGGCAGAAGGAAAGCTTCACTGTCCCTGTGGCAACGGACCTTATGACCTGCGTTTCACCGACGGAGGAATGCAGGTGTGGTGCGAGAGCTGTGGCGCGACTTATGATTTCAAGGCTACCTCTCCTACCGTTGCAGAGGAATATCTTTCATTAGATTCGCTTACTTTAAAGTAAGCCGTAATACTTCAGTATTCCACGGTATATTCCGGTAGCAAACAGATATGGAGAATTGGCGAGAAGCTCTGCATCATTCGGATTGCTGATAAAGCCCATTTCCACAAGAACTGCAGGCATCTCGGTTTCCTTCAGCACGTAGAGGCCTGGACGGTAAACTATACCTCGGTTGCGCAGTCCGGTGGTAAGGGTCAGCTGCTCCAGAATACGTGATGCAAGATCGTTTGCCACCCTCTGTGCCGGGCCGTAAACCAGAGCTTCGTTGCCGGTGGCATTTTCATTCGTCGCAGCGTTGTTATGAAGCGAGATAAATATATCTGCAGGCCAGGAATTCGCCTGCTTTACCCTTTCCACAAGGCTGGTGGAATTACTTGTTCCAAGCACCGTATCGGGTGTTGGACGCGATAGCCTGGGAGTAAACTCGGGATTGGTGCTCAGAAGATTATACAGACGTCTGCCAATCTCATAGGTTATATCCTGCTCGAAATATCCGTTTCCTTCTGCCCCGGTGTTAAAGCCTGATGGGTTATGTCCCTGGTCGATATATATTTTTATTGGCATATAAAAACCTCCGTGTTTTTTGAATTTAGTCTTAGTAAACACGTCTGACGTATTGGACTATGTTCTTTTTCAGTTTATGCAAAGAAAGCGATTTTTGATTATGAGTGAAATGAGAAGAATGCTCAGCTTCGTCAGACGCGCAGTCGATGATTATGAGATGATAGAGGAAGGCGACAGAATAGCCGTCGGTGTATCGGGTGGCAAGGATTCGCTGGTGCTGCTCGAGACGCTTGCAGAGATGCGACGCTTCTACCCAAAGCACTATGAGGTGGTTGCCATCACCGTGGATATGGGCTTTGAGGGCATGGATTATTCACAGGTGGAGGAGTTCTGCCGTAGAATAAACGTCAAATATGTTGTGGAAAGAACCGATATAGCGAAAATCGTTTTTGATATTCGCAAAGAGCCTAACCCCTGCTCCCTCTGTGCAAAGCTCAGGCGTGGATCGCTTCATTCGGCTGCGCAGGCTGAGAATTGCAATAAGGTTGCTCTCGGTCATCACTTTGACGACGCAGTAGAAACCTTTATGATGAATATGTTCTTCGAAGGAAGGCTTGGTTGCTTCTCACCTAAATCCTATCTGTCAAACCGTAAGCTCGGACTTATCCGTCCCCTGCTTTACGCAACCGAAAAGGACGTGCAGTATTTTGTAAACAGGAGAAGCCTGCCGATTGTTACCAGCCTTTGCCCGGAGGATCATGCCACCGAGCGCGAGAATATGAAAAAGCTCCTCTCTGACCTTGAGAAGAGCAATAAGGGTATAAAACACCGTATTTTCAATGCAATGTGCAAGGGCGAGATTGACGGCTTCAGACTGATAGCACCGAAGCCGAGAGAAAAGTCGGATAAGAAATCAAACGGATAATAAAAAAGCAAGCAGGTGGGTGAAAAAGTCCCATATGCTTGCTCTTTTTATTGATTTTATAAATATCAGTTTTTAGTTACCTTAATAGTAACGGTAAAGCCGTTTTCGGCATCACCACTGAACGCCTGATATTCGCCACCCGTGCTATCGGTATAGCCCTCGGGAAGAGACTGTATCTGCGCCTTGAAATTATCTGCATCAATAATCTTTACGCTCTCGCCGTTCTCATCGGTCAGTTCTAAGGGGATACAACCCTTATCCGAACACATCTGAACAGATGCACCGACAACGGGGTTATCATTCTGGTCAACCACACGAATGGTGTAGCTTACGCCTGTGATCTCAGGCTCGTTCCTGGTAACTGTAACGGTAATCTTACCGTCCTTACCAAAGGACTGCTTGATACTCATATCGTCATACTCGTAGTTATCAGGCAGAGAGTATACGCTGAACTTAACCTGCTTATCGGTTGTATAGGATACAGTTCCGTTATCCTTTGTTCCCATAGGGAAATCCACGCCCCCCTGAGGATAGAAGTAGATAACTGCACCTGAAACGGGATCACCGTTCTGGTCCACGACGGTAACGGTATATGCAATCTTTGTATTTTCGTCCTTATCGCCCGAGTTATCATCAACGTCACCGGTACCACCATCGCCATTTCCACCGTCACCCGAATTGTCGCCCGAGCCGGGGAGAAGCAGGATAAGAAGGATAATAGCTATTACCAGAACTACGCCACCGATAATTGCAGCGAGCAGACCACCCGAAAGCTTGCTTTCACCTGTCGACTCGGTCTTAACGCCATTATCTGTCTCCACACCCTCGTTTTCGGGAGTGAGATTTTTTTCTTCGTTATTCATATTTAAACTCCTTTATATTTTTTCTTCATTATATAATATCATATCGAAGTATAAAAATCAATAGATAATTTTGAAATTTTGGACGGTGTGAATCACATTTTGATGCCCGATAAAGTTTTTTGTCAGTTTTTCACAAAAAATTTTAGAATTTTTTTATTTTCCTCATTTGAGAAAAAAAGAGATTTCGGGAGATTTCGGGAGAAAAAAAGAGCACTCGTTTTCTAAATTAATTTTTTCCAAAAAACTTTCAAAAAAGCATTGACTTTTTATAACTCTTATGCTATAATAAACAAGCTTGAAAAAGTATCAAAAAATTGGAGGAAACAAAAATGTCCACATTTATGGCAAACGCACAGAACATCGAGCGTAAGTGGTACGTTATCGATGCAGCAGGCCAGCCTCTCGGCAGAACTGCTGTTAAGGCTGCGAACATTCTTCGCGGCAAGCACAGACCCGAATTCACTCCTCACGCTGACTGCGGCGAGTTCGTTATCATCATCAATGCTGATAAGGCTGTTCTCACCGGTAAGAAGCTTGAGCAGAAGTACTACCGTCATCATTCCGGTTACATCGGAGGCCTCAAGGAGGTTCAGTACAAGACTCTTATGGCTACTCGTCCCGAGAAGGCTATGGAGCTTGCTGTTAAGGGAAT
>JAFTON010000134.1 GCA_017463765.1 Clostridia bacterium
GCATATAACATCGTCGGAAATGACGCAGGCAAGAACACCGCATACCACGTTCTGACAGGTAAGGCTCCTGTTTGCGAACCTTACGTAGAGGGCGAAACGGTTTCGCCCTGATTAAAATGAGGAAATTATTATGAAAAGAAATATTAGTTCGGCATTTATTGCCCTGTGTATCATCCTGTCGATGATACTTTCATTCTCTTCCTGTTCCCTTTTGAATTTATCGCCTATCAAGCTTACGAGCTATAATGAGCCCTTGGATTTCCATACTCCCGACCAGCTTTCATATATGCTGGGAGATTACGAGGCGATCGCAGCTTATGCCGACGGTCACGAAGAAAAGTCCCGTCCCGATGCAATAACTCTTAGCTGGACCGATTCATCATCAGCAGGAAAATACACCGTAGAGATTTCCGAGTCTGAGGATTTTTCAAATCCCATAGTTCTTTCAACCGACAAAACCGAAGTTTCGGTATATAACCTTAAGATTGCAACCGAGTATTATTGGAGAGTATCCACCGAGGAGTACAGCGCAGAAGGCAGATTTACCACCTCAGACGTTGGACCTCGAAATATATACATAGACGGCGTTACAAACGTTCGTGATCTTGGTGGAAGAATGACCTCATACGGCAAGCGTATGGCGCAGGGACTTCTTTACCGTGGCGCAAGACTTAATACCAGTGACGTTAATAACGACAGCTACAAGACTCCACCCCAGGTGTTTGTTCCCGAAATTACCGAAGCAGGCATCGATATGTTTAAAAATCAGCTTGGCATTAAGACAGAGATTGATATCCGTCTGTTAAATCGCAACGGTTACCCTGCCGATAAGCCTGCAGAAAGCACCGTTCCCGGTGTTGAATATATCCGTATTCCTATGAACGGCAACAGCGCTATCGGTGATAACGAGGCGCAGATAAAGCTGCTTATGGAGATTCTTGCCGATGAAAGCAATTATCCCGTATACCTCCATTGCAATATCGGTACGGACAGAACGGGAATGCTCTCCTATCTTATCGGTGGTCTGTGTGGTATGAGCGAAGAGGATCTGATGAAGGATTATCTCTTCTCAAACTTCGGTAATATCGGTGAAGCAAAGGAGCCTCACAACAGCAAGAATAAGTACGTGGAGCTGCTTTCTGCCGACGGAGATTACGAGGGAGATACTCTCAGAGAGCGTATTGAAAACTACTTTATCTCAATCGGTGTAAGCGAGGAAACCTACACTGCAGTAAGAGATATTTTGCTTGGTAACTGATTATGAAAAGAATTATTTCTTTATTATTAACCCTATGTCTTTTCGTCAGCTCAGCGATATGCCTTTTCTCTTGCCAATGGCAGCCCGATAATAGCGCAGAAGAAAAAAGCGAGCAGTTCAGCATTCTTACCTGGAACGTTTATCTCGGCAACGGAAACGGAGACGCGATTTTAAGCGTTCTTAACGAAAAAGCCCCCGATATCATTCAGCTCCAGGAGGCGAGTCCCGTTGCTTATACAAAATACGTACTTCCTTTTCTCGAAGAGCATCCGGAGTATTTCATTCTTAATAAGGTTATTGGGAATGAGAATCTGCGCACACCCATACTCTTCAATACCGAAAAGTTTGACTATATAGACGGCGGTGCTGAAATGCTGACCGACGCTCACGCCCTTACAGTTATGAAAACGCTGGGCTGGGTTCTTATTGAGAGCAAGGAAGGAAGCAGACTTCTCTGCGTTAATTTCCACGGCTCAAAGTGCCTTAATAAGTATTCGGGATATGAGAATTATTCAGCAGAGGAGCTTGCCGAGACCGAGGAGCTGTGGCATCAGGGCAACGTAAGACAGATATTTTCAAGGATATCACTGGTGTTTGAAGCCTACGGTGAGTGCCCCGTTATTATTACGGGTGACTGTAATTTCAACAGCAGCTCTCACGCCTATGAAATGCTGGAGGAAGCAGGCTATCTTGATGCAGAAGCTCACGCAGTAGTAAATCAGCAGGACGGTATGAAATCTCAGCATAAAATGGGCATCGTCCATAGCGACGAGGGACTTACCATCGACCACGTATTCTATAACGGAACTATGAATACTCACGAAATCATTCGCAGCGAGAGTGTGTACAAGGGCAGTGATCATTGCCCTGTATTCGTTATCGCGGAAATCAAAAAAGGAGAATGACCCTTATGAAACGCCTTTTAGCAGTTGTTTTATCGCTCGTTATGCTTTGCCTTAGCTCCTGTCAGATAATTGAAGGCTTTTTCGGCGAGGAGGATCCTGTTATCGACAACACCGAGGCAAGTCTTAATCATGAAAAAATATACCTTTACGATGAGCGAAACGTTCCTTATGACGAGGACGGTGACTGTCGTGAATTCTGCTTCATGACCCCTTATCTTGCTCCCTACCCTACGGGAGGCGCAGTTCTTGTTTTTCCGGGTGGAGGCTACGGTCATCTTTCCAATTCCACATCTGACGTGGCAGGCTACGGTCAGGGAGTTAACAACGAGGGAAATCAGAAGGAGGCTTCCTCTATTGCAGAGTGGTATAACGCTCAGGGAATTTCGGTGTTCGTTGTTAATTACCGAACCACTGCCGTTGATTCAAACGTTGATTACAGGCATATCCTCTCGGATGCCTTTCGCGCAATAAGGCTTGTCCGTGGCAATGCCGATAAATATCACATTGATAAAGACAAGATTGCCGTTCAGGGATATTCTGCAGGTGGACACCTGGCGTCGATGCTGCTTACTCAACCTGCCTGGACGGTGGATGACGGTGGCTACGTTCCCGATGAATTTGACAGCGTTGATTCCACGCCAAACGCAGGCGTGCTGTGTTATTCGGTAATCTCTATGGATAGCTCTTTGACCCACAAGAACACAAGAAAGAATTTCACGGGTGGCGACGAGAATCTCTACGATCGCTTCTCGGCAGAAAAAAACGTGTCTGAAAATACCCCACCCTGCTTCCTTTGGTGTCACGAAAAGGATGCCACCGTTAACTCGGGTAATACCTACGCATTCGCAAGTGCCCTCGACGTAGTTGGCGTTTACAACGAATGTCACGTCTACGACGATAACGGCACGTACACCCATGGCATAGGCGTAGCCCAGGATTATGAGGAAGCAAAAATCTGGCCAAGCCTCGCAACCGAATTTCTGAAAAATCTCGACTTTTAATCTGTAAACAAAAATTTGTTTCACCGATTATTCGTCAAAATTTCCCCCACGGCAACAAAATGAATAAGGAAAGCAGTCCGTTGCGGGCTGCTTTTCGATTAACGAAAAACTGTGTTTTGGGAGGGTGAAAAAAATGCTTTCGGATTTTAATTGAAGAATTGGTGTTGATTTTTATTCGGTTTTGTGCTATAATTTTATATATTAAAGGCGAGCGAAAGGAGAGTATTTATGGCAGTTGCATATAGCATTATTTTCGCAATTTCGCTATTATTTCCCTGCATACATTTAATCAGTGGACAAAAAAAGCAGAGCAGCCCGTGGCTGTTCGTTCTGTACCTCTGCGTGTGCGTTGTAAATCTCGGATATTTGCTCCTCTCACTTGCGAAAACGGTTGAGTTCGCTCTGGACGCAAACAAGATTGCATATCTGGGTCAGGTCTTTATTGTATTGTGTATGTTTAAGATCATCTCGGGACTGTGTGGCTATGAGCAGAAAAAGTGGGTCACATACCTGCTTATAGGTTTTGCTATTCTGATGTATTCAATGGTTCTGACTACCGGTCATTTTGATTGGTATTACAAAAGCGTTACGCTTACCTTCGTTGACGGCGCAGCCAAGCTTATTAAAGAATACGGCGTATTGCATCCGTTATATACTGTTCATGTTGTCCTTTATTTTATAGCTATGATTGCTACCATATTCCACTCTATGAAAACCAGGAAGGTGGACTCGCATAAGCTGGCAGGACTGATGCTCGGTGTTGTTTTCGGCAACATAGGTATGTGGGTTGTGGAGAAGTTTGTCTCCTGGAACTTTGAGTTTTTGTCGGTATCCTATCTGATGAGCGAGCTGGTGTTCTTCTTCATCTTCTGGATGCTTCAGGATTACGTTCCCGCATCCGAGAGTCAGTCGGTGATAATCATTGCAAGCGATCTGTCCCACGCAGAGAAGCTTGAGAAAATACTGAAAACGCTTCCCGAAGGAACACACCTGTCCCAGCGTCAGACAGAGGTGCTGGAGTGCATTATTGACGGCAAGAGCCGTAAAGAGATCGCTGCAGAGCTTCACATTTCTGAGAACACGGTAAAGATGCATACCAGTGCCCTGTACCGACTTCTTAACGTTTCGGGCAGAAATGAGATATATGCTTTATTAAAGTAAATAATTATTTACATATCTTTAAAAAGAACGGTTTTTCACCGTTCTTTTTTCTTTTTTAAAGCAAAAAACACCCCCTATACACCCTTTTTCTACCCCGGGTGGGTGTATTCAAATGCGCGAAAAATATATTATAATATAATTAATCAATGAGGGTGGTCCCACAGATCGACCAACCCTTCGAAAGGAGACATTATGAAAAACTTAATTCGAAGAACAAATTTACTGAAAGCAGGCAGCCTTTTAGCCTTGCTTTTAGTTGTTGGAGTTTTTTGCCTGCTTTCACCGATGAAGGCAGGGGCAATTCCTGCCACGGCAGTCACGCTGACGGCAACCGACGGTAGCCAGACGGTACTAACCGTTGACGCAGATCAGGATGGCGCAGGATACAGCTGGCATGCAGAAACTGCAACACTGACGCTTAACGGCTACAGTGGCAGAAGCATTACCACCAACGGAGATATAAACCTCCATCTTATCGGCAACAATACCCTGACTCTTGACCCCGATCTTACGGGCTCTTCGGTATACGGTCTTAATCTGAACTATACAGATGGCACGGCAACTATTACCGCAGACGATGGTGGTACGCTTAATATTGTCGGAAATATAAAAACCCACTTTTCTGCAGTAAGCGGTGGTGTTATTTTCAAGAGCGGAACGCTTAATATTGACGTCACCACATCCTCTACCGGTTTTCTCTATGCCTTCGAGCGTAACGTATCCTTCGACCGTGAGGGCACAGGTGAGGTAGAGATAAACGTAAAATTAGAGCGTACCTTTGATGCCAGCAGCCTTATTTACGGCTTCTATAACGGCATGAATATTTCAAACAGAGGAAACGTTACTGTAAACCTTGATATCAAGGGTGCTGAAAACGATACCATCTACGGCTTTACCGATCTTTACGTTGAGAATTCTTCTCCGAGAATTACTGCAAGCGTTGATAATAACGGCGGATACTTTAAATTCCGTAATGTTGTAGACTCTATCAACTCCCTCTCTCTTACCGAGGGCGGTTACGTTGAGCTTCACGGCGTGGTAGGAATGAGATCCGTAGGCGGTGGAATAAACGCTAACACCGTTACAACAACCCCTGCAAACAATAATTACGTCTGGATAGAATACGATAACAACGCGATATATTCAAACGACTATATTCTCTCTACCCTTGACGGTGAGATATGCGAGAACGTAGTCTTTGAATATCAGGAAACTCCTGCCGAGCTTAAGTGGGTTGGAGACGGGCTTATCTCAATTCCCGAAGCTAAGGTTGACGACAACTTCTCTGTAAACCTTCTTGCAGCTATCCGTGGCTTATGCACCTATGACGCTTACTATCTGAAGTGCGAGGTTATCGATGGACAGCTTCCCGAGGGACTTCTCCTGGCCTACAGTGGTGGCTTGCTTAACGGTCAGTTCGCCTCTCCGTGTGAGGCAGGCAGCGTTACCATTCGTCTGACTGACAAGAATAAGACACCCTACGACTACGAGGATGACAGAATAATTGAGTTTACCCTGAACTACGGTGAGGTTGCCGACAAGGACAGATTTATTACGGTTGGAGCAAGTGACCCCGTTGATATGAAGACCGACGGCTCGGGCGCAGGCTGGAGCTACGACGGTGAGACGGCTACCCTTACTCTTAACGGCTATAACGGTGGTCCTATCCTTACCGATGGCATTCTTAATCTTCATCTTATTGGCAACAACACCATAACTCTTACAGACGATAACACCATCGGTATCTATTCAAGCTACTCCACAGGCGAGATCAATCTTTCTGCAGAGGCAGGTGGCACGCTTAATATTAAAACCCCCGATAACTACACCAAGTCCTTCACCGGTATTCAGGCAGCAATGTACGTGTCGGGTGGTACGGTAAATATGAGCCTTTCCTCCGACTTTACGGATGACTGGAACTTCGTCGGTATTGCACAGTGGGGCTACCTCACTTTTCTTGGCGATGCGGAAAAGAGCTGGAACGTTACTCTGAGGAATAACAACACAAGCGAAAATAAGGTAATGCTTTTCGGTAACTATAACAACAACGTTCGCATCGAGGAATGTGAAAACGTAGAGATAAATATTGATATCAGAGGTGGCGAGAATACCGAGATCCACGGCATTTACTCTCTTAACGTTTATAATACTGCTCCCCTCATCACCGTTTATGCCGACAATCAGGACGGAAGCTATGACTGTATGGCAATAGACGGCATTGTCAGCCTCAATCTTACCGAGGGTGGAAGGCTCGACCTTACCGGTAAGGTATACTCAGGCTACCTCGGCTCTGCTCAAAGCCCTAACGTCGTAACCACCACTCCACAGAACAATAACTATATGTGGAAGGACCTTGACGAGCATTACTACTACGAGGATCTCTGGATGGCAGATCTTAACGGCAATATTCTCGACCGTGTGGTATTCGAGTATTCTGTAGAGGCTGCAGAGCTTAAATGGGTGGGTGGCACTCACTTTGATATTCCCTCCGGTGCAGTTGGCGATTATATAGGCTTTAATCTTTGGGCTGCCATCCGTGGCGCAAGCTCCTATACCCAGGGCAACCCCTATTGGAAATTCGAGATCATCGAGGGACAACTCCCCTTGGGCGATGACTTCAGCACTACATATAACGGAAAAATCGGTGGTCAGGTATACGTGCCCTGCACTGCAGGTGAGGCTGTTATCAGAGCCACCGATATGATGGGCACCTATGATACCGAGGATGACAGAAGCGTTGAGTTTACAATCAGATACGGTGCGTTTAACACCAACAACCCCGTAAGTGGACTTGAAATAAGCAAGAATACCGTTACGGTTGAAAACGGTGGCACGGCTGAGATTTATGCTACCGTTAAGCCCTCTGATGCAGCATATCCTTACGTTGAGGCTATAGTCCTTGACGATGCGAGACTTCTTGTCACCGTCAGCGAGCCTGTTAACGGTGTCAGCACAATTACAATCCAGGCATACGGCGATGCAGGAACCTATACCGTTAATATCAGAACCGTTGAGCTTGGAATCACAAAGGCACTTACCGTTAACGTAAAGGAATCTGCACCCGAAACCTACATTGATTTCCGTAACGAATGGCTTCGCGGTCTTGAAAACGGAATAACCTATAAAATCAGTGGAGATGGAATTGATACCCTTCAGTTCGTTTCTCAGGATATTTATTACCCGATTCCTTCCGAATGGCTCGGAAAGGCCTTAAGCATTGTAAAGGTCAGTGACGGAAACAGCAATTGCGACAGTGATGCGCAGATTATAGATATCCCTGCCCGTCCCGATGCACCCTCAACGGTTGGAACAACCGATGCCTCCTCCTACGAGAGTAATGACGGCACTGTTTTCGGCCTTGAAATCGGTATGCAATATAAGGCTTCGGATGACGAGGGCTGGTACAACTACTGGGCACCGGAGGTGAATTTCGGTGTAGGAAGCTATCTTGTAAGATATGCTTCTACAAACAGCTCCTTCGCAAGCGAGGCTGTCGCCCTTACAATCGGATACAAGGGTCTTGAATTCGAGGACAGAGACTCATTTGACATCGCAGCAGGCTATTCGGGAACGACCCAGAGCTTCTACATATACCCTGCAGTAAGTGGTGGTAAGGAGCCCTACGTTTACTCCATAGATGGCCCCGATTGGATTACCGTTGACACCGACGGTCTTGTAAGCTTTACCCGTCCCGAAATCGATCTTGAGGAAACAACTGCAACAATTACCGTTACCGACGGTGATGAGAACAGCAAGTCTATTACTATAACCGTAGGTAAGGTTACCGTACCCCACTCTTGTGTATACGATCAGATGGTCGCTACCCCCGATTACCTGATAATCGCTGCAGACTGTACCAATAAGGCAAAGTATCATTACAGCTGTAGCTGTGGCAGACTTGGTGAAGGTGTCTTTGAGTACGGCGAGCCTCTCGGACATAACTACGTTGAAAAGGTGATGGAGGAGACACACCTGAGACAGAGAGCAGAAAACTGTCAGGAATTTGACTCCTATTGGTTCGAGTGCTTACGCTGCGACAGCATAAGCGATGAGCTTCACTACACCTCCCAGCAGAGAGGCGAGCATCAGTATCCCGACAGCTATGATTATAAGATAGCAGACGGTCATGCTCACGTTTGCAGCATATACGGTTGTGGTGCTATGGACGAGCTTAAAGCTCATACTCCCGGCGCAGAAGCAACAGAGGAGGCGCCTCAGGTATGTACAGACTGTGGTTACGTTCTTGCTCCGATGCTTGAACATACTCATAGCTTTGTAGACGGTAAATGCAGATGTGGCGAGACCGACCCTAACTATATCCCCAACCCCGAGAATCCCGAGAATCCCGAGAATCCCGAGAATCCCGAAAATCCCGAAAAGCCCAAAGAGCCTAAAGGACTTGGCGCAGGCGCAATCGTAGCCATCGTAATCGGCTCTGTTCTCGTCCTCGGCATTGGTGGCTATTCGGTGCTCTGGTTCGTGGTAAGCAAGAAGAGCTTTGCTGATCTTGTAACCGTTTTCAAGACAGGAAACTTCTCCGAGCTTGTGTCGGTAATTACTAAGCTTATCCCCGGCAAAACAGACGGACAATAAATAAACGAATAAACAACATGACCCCCGTCGGAAAAGACGGGGGAGAAAGGGAGAAAATTATGAAAAAAACAGCTTTAATATGTATCTTTGCATTCATGCTTGTATGCACCGTTTTCTCGTTATCCTCTTGCGAGCTTCTCGGTCTCGGTGGGGGCAACCCGGATGATAATAACGATATAAATCCTCCCGAAACAATAGAGGGTACCGTTATTGAGATCAACGGTGAGTCCTTTGAGATGGTAGACTACGGCGAGGGCAAGACTGGCTGCTTCTTTGGCTACGCAGAGCTTAAGGCAGGCGATAAGCTAACAATCAAGGACGGTGACAAGACCTTTGGCTATGGCGCTCTTTCAGATAACCTGTCCTGGAACGTATACGATTTCCACGCCGGAGATAATGGCGAGATCGTTATTGACTGCCCTGCACGCTATTCCTTTGATTTCGACGGTGAGCATATCGTGATTTCCAAGGTGTTTGCTCCCCTCCACGGCAGCTCCTATCAGCTGGTATTCGATTTCGGTTACGGCGAGGATATGAACTCCATCAACGTTTCTGACGATCCTAAGACTTACGAGGACTTCCTATGGTTCCTCCGTCACGAGAAGTCCACTAATACAAAAGAGACTCTTGATTATATCGAGGCAAACGGTCTTTACATTTACAGCGTCATGCTTGAGCTTGACGAGGAGACAAGATTTAATATCAAAAATCTCACCGACGGCAGTATTATTAACGCAGATCATCTCGCAGAGGGTCACAGAATCGACGGCTGCATCACAAAGAACGGTGAGTATATCGAAACACTGAAGAACGGTAAGTATTGCATTACCTACATTCCCTGCTACAACGTATTCTCTATTGAGTATTACGGACTTGAGGAAGAAAGCAAGGATATCCTGTTTTCCTTCAACGAGGATATTATAGGTCTCACTCCCGATGCAGAGGGCGTGGTAAGATATAATGATCTTGAGGCGACTAAGGGTGCATACTTCACCTTTGCAATCACCGAGACCGATTATCTCCCCATCACTCTTGATCCCGAGGTAAATCCCGGTCTTGTAGAAATTATTGTAGAGGAAGGCTGCTACATAGTATTCATTAACGAAGCAGGAAGCTATAACATCAGCTACAATCTTAATACAGGAGTTCTTTCGATTGAAGCAATCGATAACTGATTATTTACTAACGGTCAAAAAGGGTATTTAAAAGCTCCCTTGATTTTGGGAGAGGAAAGGAGAAAAGAAAATGAAAAGAAGAATCAATTTGGCTTTAATGTGTGCATTGGTTATATTGCTCTGTATTGTTTTCCTATCGTCCTGTGACCTTATAAATCCCGGTGGCGATGAATGCTCGCACAGTTTTACCGACTGGGAGATTACAAAATCTGCTACTTGTGCAACCGAGGGCGTTCGCCAGCGTAAGTGCAGCCTCTGTGGTTTTACAGAGGAGGCGAAGGTTGAGAAAAACGCCTCCCACGACTATGGCGAATTCGCTCTTGTTGAGGAGAATGACTGTCTTCGCACCGGAAAAGCAGTGCGTACCTGTAAGCGCTGTGGTGACGAGGACGTTGCCTTTGTGCTTGGCGACCACGCCTATGGCGAATGGATAGAGGCAAAGGAGCCTACCTTAAACGAGGAGGGCTGTATCGGTCACTATAAGTGTGGCGTTTGCGGCAATGCCTTTGATGAGGACAA
>JAFTON010000135.1 GCA_017463765.1 Clostridia bacterium
GGCTTGCTTGATTTAGAGCAGAAATCTTCGTTTGCGAGCGTGAGGCGTATTGGCATACGTCGAGCGAGTAAACGGAGATAGAACAAAAACTCAAATAAAAAGGAGAAAACCATAGGTTTTCAACCTTAGATTTTCTCGGTCAGATAAATATTGATGGTAGAGGCACATTGAAGAGTACCTCTACCTTTTTTTGTTCGGTTATGCCTAAATAAAGCAGCCCCTTTTTGTTTTATGAAAGAGTTTCAAACTTATATCCAACTCCCCAGACGGTTTTGAGTATCCATTTATCGGACACACCCTCGAGCTTTTCACGAAGTCTCTTTACGTGCACGTCAACGGTTCTTGAGTCACCAAGATAGTCGAAGCCCCAAACCTTGTCAAGAAGCTGATCTCTGGTAAATACACGGTTTGCGTTTGATGCAAGGAAGTAGAGAAGCTCCAGTTCCTTAGGAGGAATATCGATTGCCTTACCACAGAGCTTAAGCTCATATTTCTGAAGGCTGATTTCCATATTTTCAAACTTAACAACCTCCTCGTCGCTGCTTCTTGTATGAGCATTATAACGGCGAAGCACAGCTTTGATACGGGCAGAGAGCTCCTTCATATCAAAAGGCTTTACAATAAAGTCGTCAGCACCGAGCTCGAGACCGAGCACCTTGTCAAATATCTCTCCCTTTGCAGTAATCATGATAACGGGCTTTCCTGAAATTTCACGAATTTCTCGGCAAACCTGCCAGCCGTCCTTTTTAGGCATCATGATATCAAGCAAAACCAGGTCGGGCTCAAAAGCCTTGAAGTAGGTTATTCCTTCCATACCGTCGTTAGCAGTCTTTACCTTGTAGCCCTCGTTTTCAAAATAAAGTCTGAGCATATCGCATATATTGGGGTCATCGTCAACAATAAGAAGTTTTGTTTCCATAATATAATTTCCTTTCTTTTTGTCTTGAATTATTAAGTTTGTTAAAAAATATGTAATCTTAACAATTATATTATACAGCATATTATTGACATAATCAAGAACTTTTTATGAATTTTATAAGAAATTTTAAAAAATAAATAAATTTTTCAAAAAGCTTGCAAAAGAGGGAAGTATATTGTATAATAATATAGTTAATAAAATAAGAATAAAAAATTCAAGGGAGTAAATAAAATGAAACTTGGTATCGTAGGTCTTCCCAACGTGGGAAAAAGCACGCTTTTTAATGCATTGACTAATGCAGGCGCAGAGTCGGCAAACTATCCCTTCTGCACAATTGACCCCAACGTTGGTGTTGTTGCAGTACCCGATAAGCGACTTGACAAGCTTGCTGAAATGTATAATCCCGATAAATATACTCCGGCTATTATTGAATTCGTTGATATTGCAGGTCTTGTTAAGGGTGCATCTAAGGGCGAGGGACTGGGAAATAAGTTCCTCGGTAACATCAGAGAGGTTGACGCTGTAGTTCACGTAGTTCGTTGCTTTGAAAATAACGATATCGTGCATGTTGAGGGCTCGGTAGATCCTATCCGTGACGTTGAAACAATTAATCTCGAGCTTATTCTTTCCGACCTTGAGATTGTGGAGCGAGCTATTGACAGAACAACAAAGGCTGCGAGAGCGGATAAGAAGCTTCTTGAAAAGCTTGAGGTTCTTGAGCGCGTGAAGGTTGCTCTTGAGGCAGGTAAATGTGCCCGTACGGTTGATCTCAGCGAGGAAGATCAGGCATGGATTGAAGAGTCTCGACTTCTTACGTTGAAGCCTACTATTTATGCAGCTAATATCTCTGAGGATGAGGTAAACGGTGATTACGTAAATAATGAGCATTTTATTGCACTTAAGGCTCATGCTGACAGCGAGGGTAGCGAGATTATTGCTGTAAGTGCTCAGATTGAGGCAGAGCTTGCAGCTCTTGACGGCGAGGAAAAGGAAATGTTTCTTGCTGACCTCGGTATCGAGGAGAGTGGTCTTGATAAGCTTATTAAATCAAGCTACAGCCTTCTCGGTCTGATTTCCTTCCTTACTGCAGGACCGAAGGAGGTTCGTGCCTGGACAATTAGGAAGGGAACCAAGGCTCCCGGTGCAGCAGGAAAGATACATACCGACTTTGAACGCGGCTTCATTCGTGCCGAGGTTGTTGCATTTGACGACCTGGTTCGTGAAGGAGACAGAGCTAAAGTAAAGGAGAAGGGCCTTCTTCGCTCCGAAGGTAAGGAGTACGTTATGAAGGATGGAGACGTTGTAGAATTCCTCTTTAACGTTTAATATATAAAAAACAGCCGATCACTCGGCTGTTTTTTATTTGCCTTGGAAATAAATAATGTTTTCGGGGTGAGAATAAATATTGCAGCATTTATCGAGATAATATTGCATACTTCCTTGGGTAAGAAAAACGTTGTCGCTGTGAATGATGATGCTGTCAAGGTCTGCATGACAATCCGTCAGAAAAATTTTTTCTTTATACTTCTTTCCGTGATCACCGAGAATCAAGTGATCGCTAAGTGAAATATATCTGTCAAATAGCGCACGGTTCTCACCGGTTAGAAGTCCCGATGAAACGTAGGTGTATATCTCATCTGCCTTGGCTACAGTAAATGCGTTCATCGAGGTGTTTCCGTATGGCTCTGAGTAGAGAAGATTGATAGAATAATCTCCAACGTAAACGGTTTCATATTCTTTGTAAACGACGATATCCGTACGGCTGTTTTCTACGGTTTTATATACAATTTTCAGTATCGTTTCTTCATCCTCGTTTCTTGGCTCGGGGAGATAGATTTTATCGACCATAACGTTATACGTTAACACCTTTATCTCATCATCAATGCTCCATGAATAGTGGGTGAGATAGTACTTGTCGAGATAAGTAACGTTTGCATCTTCAAGAAAATCAAGCGAAGTATATGCCAGGTTTTTGCTATATTGGGCAGAATTAATAAGGCAGACTTCGTTTTTAGATCTAATCAGCATTTCATCACACTTATAGTCCGAGTAATATGCCACCGTTTCGGAATAATTCTGTTTAACTGTGGAGACGGTTGGCAAAAGCGTTGCAAGAGCATAAAAAATCATAATCAAGGTAAAGGCCTTGTCGGGTTTTTTAAGCTTCAGAATAAGGAACAAAGCGAAGGCAAAGCTGTATAGTAAAATAATAAGTGTCGCATAGCTGAAGTTTGAAGAAACGTACGAAAGCTTAAGTGACGAGAAAGCTCCTGCAAGAAAAGTCATAAGATTGCACAATGGAGGTATTATAAGACCGATTGGGATAATCCAACCGATGATCAGCATAATGCAACCGAGATACATAATAATCTCGGCAAGGAGGGAAAAAATAATTGTGGTGAAGGGTGCAAGAACCGAAAAACCACCAAAGGATGAGGTGGAGACCGCAAGAGTTGCGCTTATGGCAAAAACAGATGCCATCATTGCAAGCATAAAGTATCTCATTATGGAGCTGATCTTACTTTTTGGCTTTTCAAGCGAAGCAGTATATTCGCTGAAGGCAATAATTCCAAAGGTAGCTAATGCAGATAGCCATAGCGAAATATCCATAATGGCATTAGGTGTGACAATACAAATTATCAGAACGGCAACCGAGAGTGAGGTCAGCGAGTCTTTCGTTCTTGAAAGCAGGAAGAGCAGGGTGGAAATAATAAGCATAACTCCGGCTCGTACAACAGAAACCGAAAAACCGGTAATCGCCATATAAATCAGAACGAAAGTGGCGATAATTACCTCTCTTGCCTTCTTTTTTACACCGATTAGAGATAATGCTTTTCCAATTCCAATAGAAAGGATTGCAAGATGCATACCACTAAGTGCAAGAATATGTGAAATACCTATTCGTTTAAAGTCAAGCCGTAGCTGATCTGGCAGATAATCTCTCTCGCCAAGCAGAAGGGCAGAAAGGATTGCGCCTGTATCGGCATCAGACAGACTTATTGTGTATCTTGTAAGATATTCTCTTATGCGCGAAAACCTGACTCGAAAAGTGCCTTCTGTATATTCAATAATCTTAAGGTCATAGATATCGCTTGCGTATGCGTTGATGCCTTTTGATATATTGTAGGTATAGCTATCCTCAGAAAAACAGTCGAGCGTGGCCGTAAAGCTTATTCTCGAACCCTCGATTATACCTTTAGAAGAGGCTTTTGTAGGGTATGCATAAAAACGATAACCGATTTTTCTTTTACCGTCAATGGTTTCTACTTTGACAAGTATCCTGTTAGTATAGGAAGAGGATTGGGTAACGTTTTCGACACTGCCCACAACCTCTATTTCATCATCATAAATATTATACGCCTTGAAATATAGATCAAAATATAAAAATGATAGCAAACATGAGATTAACAGAGCACCTGACGCAAGTAGCAGCATGGGTTTGTGCTTTTTAAAACCTTTGAAAAACAGAGGTATAATTCCGAGCAGAATTCCTAATACAAGAATTGCAGCTTTTAAAATTATATTTTCAGAAGTAAAAATCAGAAAGCCGCTAAGTCCAATACACAGTATTAAGCAAAGCGGCCTTTTTTCAAATATGTTCATTTCAATTATTTGTCGTATTCTTCAGGGAAGCGCATTGTTGCACCCTTTGGAATAACAAAGTTAAAAGCACCGGGGATTACGGTGAAGTCAATAGTCTTGGAGTTGAAAATTTCTCCATCAATACAAATAGGTTGAGGCTGTTCAAATTCCATTCTGAAATGCTTTTCACGGCGATATTTTACAATCTTCTGCGCGCTTTTATTTTCAAGGAATGTGCCTTCCTTATAAGGTCCGATAAGCTGTATGAAAATAAGTCTTGAAACCTTATCAATAATGCAAATATCCATAAGTCCGTCATTTAACGTAGCTTTAGGAGCAGATTTAAAGCCTCCACCACAGAATTTGCCGTTACCGATAGCCGTAAGGGTAAGCTCCTTGTCGATAACCTCGCCATCGTCAAAGATAACTTTCATTTTTGTTCCGAACTTCTTAAAGAAAAATCCTACAACTACGCCGAGAATATAAGAAATTCCGGGGGATATAAACTTAAATTTTCGGAACTTATTTGCCTCAATAACAACAGAACAGTCAAAGCCGATATTAACCATATTAACGCAGTAATCATCATTGCATTTTATCAGGTCAAAAGGTCGTGCCTCTCCGTCAATCTGAGCGTCAATGTTTGTAAAATGCCTCTTGCTTCTGAAATTTCTGACAAAATCATTACCCGATCCACTGGGAATAACACCAAATTCAATATTGGGGTTTCCGGGTGCACTGTTTGCGATTTCGTTTATGGTTCCGTCACCACCAACGCAAATAAATCTCTGACGCTCGTCAGGGTTTTCTTTAATCATAGATCTGACGTAGGTAATAGCATTTTTGCTACAGGTGGTGTAATATATGCGATAACTAAGCTGTCTTTTTAAGCAGGCGTCAACGATCTCTTGCTCCATCTTCTTCTGCTGAGGGCTTCGACCGGACTTTGGGTTCAGTATAAAATGAAATATCATGGAAAAAAACTCCTCCATCGACAGTATCTTCTTTTATTATATCAAACTAAGCGTAATTTGTCAAGTTTTCTTGATTTTTGAAACATTAAATAACAATCTTCAAAGAAAAAACGAAGCAGAATGCAATACAAACTACTTTTTCTTGTTCTTAAAGCTTGAAATGATAAATTCATGATAAGCTTTAGCTGCCTGTTCGGTTTTGTTTATACCGAATTCATAATAGCGTCTGCCAATAAGATCACATGGCAGATAATCTTGCTTAACGTAATCGTTTTCATAGTCGTGAGGATAGAGATAACCTTCAAAATTCGGGCTCTGCAGATGCTTGGGTACTTGCTGACCAAGCCCCTTGGCTATATCTTCGCTGGCAGCGTGATATGCCATATAGGATGTGTTTGATTTAGGGGCAGTTGCCAGTATGATTACAAGGTTAGCGAGTGGAATTGCTGCTTCGGGAAGACCGAGTGATCGCGCACTTTCGGTACATGCATAAGCAAGAGATGCTGCCAGAGGATAAGCGGGACCTATGTCCTCGCTTGCAATAACGAGAAGTCTTCTGCATGCAGAGAGTAAATCGCCTGAGGCAAGAATCTTTGCAAGATAAAATATAGCTGCATCCGGGTCGGAGCCTCTGATCGATTTCTGAAGGCAAGAGAGAAGATCGTAATGAACGTCACCGTTTCTGTCATAATGACCTACCACAGAAGGGAGAAGTGCAGTGACTGCGTCTGTGTTTATCTCGTTGTCCGAAATATAGTATGCGTTCTCAAGCACACCGATGCTCATTCGTACGTCTCCGGCACATGCCCTGGCAATTGAGAGCATTACGTTTTCAGCAGCAGTTTTCTCGGTATTGAAATCCTTGTTCAGTATGTCAAGGGCACGGTACAGCGAGAGAATACAATCTTCGGGAGTAACAGACTTGAATTCAAATACGGAGGAACGGGAGAGAAGTGCGTTGTAAACGTAATAATATGGATTTTCTGTTGTTGAAGCGATAAGGGTAATCTTACCGTTCTCCATAAACTCAAGAAGCGATTGCTGTTGTTTTTTGTTGAAATACTGAATTTCATCAAGATAGAGAAGCGTACCGTTTTCGCTGAAAATATTATCTGTCGATGAAATTACGTCCTTTATATCCGAGAGTGATGCAGTTGTAGCATTAAGTCTGTAAAGCTGCATACCCGAGGTTTCGGCAATGATATTAGCAACCGTGGTTTTTCCGGTACCCGGGGGGCCGAAAAATATCATATTCGGTATTCTGTTATTTTCTGTAAGACGGCGAAGTATTCCCGTCTTTCCGACCAGGTGAGCTTGTCCCGCTATCTCGTCAAAGGTAGTAGGTCTCATTCTGTCGGCAAGTGGTTTCTGTGCCATAATATTAATGCCTTTCTTAATGCATTTATGATATAGTTGATGCTGCAATAATAAGTCGTCTGTCTGTTTCTTTCTTTAGCTCTTTGTGTACCTCAAGCTCGAGATGAGGGTCAAGCTCAACAATTGATTTTGCTACCGAGAAAGCCCTTGTCATAAGTTCGGCGCTATCACACATAGATGCAAATCTGAACTCAAAACCACCACTCTGCCTTAAATTATCATTAGAAACTGAAGAAAAGAAATCGCCGGGACCACGTAGCAACAGATCCTTTTCGGCTATCTCAAAGCCATCGTAGGTGGTTCTCATAACCTCGAGACGATCTTTTGATTTCTGAGAGCTGATATTGGAAACAAGAACACAGTAGGATTTTTTTGATCCACGTCCGACTCTGCCTCTCAATTGGTGTAGCTGTGACAGTCCGAAACGCTCTGCGTTTTCTACAATCATTAAAGTGGCGTTAGGTACGTTTACGCCAACCTCGATTACGGTGGTAGAAACAAGAACCTTTGTTTCTCCTGAAGCAAATCTTGCCATTACAGCATCCTTTTCGGAGGATTTCATTTTTCCGTGAAGCAGGTCGCAGCTGACAGTTGGTAAAGCCATCCTCAGCTCATCGCAAAACTCAACTGCGCTTTTCAAATTAAGGGAGTTCTCGCTTATGATCTCACCGGTGGTGTAGTCACATACAAATGTATCCTCTTCATTCTTTTCAATAGCAGGACATACGACGTAGCATTGTCCACCAAGAGAAACCTGCTTTAAAATGAAATCGTTCAGTCTGTTTCTGTAGCTCTCATTTACAACAAAAGTATCAACTCGTTGTCTGCCACGAGGCATTTCGGTAATTCTTGAAATATCAAGATCGCCGTACATGGTGAGCGCAAGGGTGCGTGGGATCGGGGTGGCGCTCATAACAAGAAGGTGGGCTTTTTCGGATTTTTCCTTAAGCTTTGCTCGCTGTCCTACTCCGAAACGGTGCTGCTCGTCGGTAATAACAAGTGCAAGATCTGAAAACTCAACGTTATCGGAGATAAGTGCGTGTGTTCCTACAATAACGTCAATCTCGCCACAAGCAAGTGCTTCTTTTATGCGTTTCTTTTCCTTCTGAGTTGTAGAACCAAGCAGTAGTTCAACCTTGATATCAAGCTTACCGAGAAGCTTAGACAGCTCTTCATAATGCTGACGTGCGAGAATTTCTGTAGGAACCATCAGCGCTGTCTGATAGCCCGATTTTGCAGCTATAAATGCAGACGCTGTTGCACACACGGTTTTACCACATCCGACGTCACCGACGATTATCCTTGCCATAGGTGAGACAATGCCATCGGTACCAATTACCATATCCTTGTAAACTTCGTTGATAGCCTGCTTCTGACTGTTTGTCAGTTCATATGGGAGCAGGCTTGTAAGAGGTGCGAGAGAGCAGGGGGAAAGCTTGATTCCGACTCCCTTTGATTTTTGATATGCCGACATGGAGATGCCAATTCCGAAAAATAGCATTTCATCAAAAGCAAGTCTTTTTTGAGCCTTGAAAAGCGCCTCTTCATTCTCAGGAAAATGTGCATTTTTGATAGCGTAGGTAAGGGTTGGAAGTCTATTTGCAAGTCTGATATTATCAGGAACCGGGTCGATAATCTGAGGCAGAATATCATTTATGGCATTTTTGATCAGCTTGTCAATTTGCTTTGAGGAAAGCCCCTCGGTCAGAGGGTAAACAGGAACGAAATCAGCCAGTGGCATCAGCTCAAGATAGGCTTCATACTTGGGATTTGCCATTTGAAGACGATTCTTTTGGCTGGTAACCTTTCCCCAGAATCTGAAGGTAGAGCCTATATGAAAAACGTCCTTAACGTATGGGCTGTTAAAGAAGGTGATTTCTACGGAGCCACTTTCGTCAAAGGCACGGAATTTTGTAAGTGACAGCCCACGTCTGATATTGGCTGTTTTAGGCTCGGTTGCAATTGTAAGTACGTATGCACATTGTCTTTCGCTATCAAAAGCAGAAAGGGGACGAATATCGCCACGTTTTTCGTATGCTCTCGGGAAAAAATATATAAGATCTCCAACAGTTCTTATACCAAGCTTTTCGAGCTGCGCTGCACGAACCTTGCCAACACCGTTGAGTTCCGAAACAGATGTTGAAGCAGTTAGTTTAGCCATTTATATCCCCTCCTTTCCGATGCGCATATTTTTACAAATATATTTTACAACATTTAACCTTCATTTGCAATAGAAAAACGAAAAAAACACCATAAATTACTTTTATTTACATTATTTTAAAACAAAATAATAAAAAAATCTTTACAAAATAAATATATTATGATATAATATAATGAAAAATTTTGTTCGGAAAAGTTTAAGATGCTCTTCTTTTGTTAGACTTATATTCTGAGACCATGACGATTTTTATATAGCTGATAAAACGATTACCCGAACAAGAGGAATGGTACATGTATGAAGAGACAGATTAAAATTACATTTAATTACAATCTGACAGTTTTAGTATTATCTATCGTTTGCGTTCTTCTGGGAGCAGCTGCATGTATTCTCGGAGAGCTGATGACCCCGTTTGTGATGGGAGTTCTCTCTGCGATTTATCTTTTTGATACAAAGTCGAAGCGAAGTGTTTCGGTCATTGTTTCCATACTGCTTCTTGCATTGAATGTACTTGCATTTTTCTTTAGACTTTCTATATCTTTGTTTGCTCCGGCTTCAATTATTCTTTCCATGATTGTTAACCGTGCTTTTATCAGATGGCACACTAAAGCAAACACTGCATATCTGATGACTCTGATTGCTGCTGTATTCAGCCTTATCGGTTACCTTCTTTTTGCAATGATTGAAGCAGGAAGCTTTACCTTTGATGCTGTGATAGCTTATTACTCAGGTCTTGCAGATTACCTTCGTAATATTTTTGTTGACAGCATGATGGAGATATATATTGCATCAGGTATAAAAGTAACCGAGGAGGCAGTTGTAACACTCTTCAACCAACAGATTTATATGATAATTTCATATATACTTATCGGTGGATTTGCAATCACCGGTATCGGTATGAAGGTATTTTCCTGGATTACGGCGTACTGCTCGGATAACGTTGTTCACATCA
>JAFTON010000136.1 GCA_017463765.1 Clostridia bacterium
GTCCAGTGGACTGTCAGACCCCGAGTGTGACCGAGCCGCAGCGAGAGATAGAACAAAAACTCAAATAAAAAGGAGAAAACCGTAGGTTTTCAACCTTAGATTTTCTCGGTTAGATAAATATTGATGGTAGAGGCACATTTAAAAGTACCTCTACCTTTTTTTGTTCGGTTATGCCTAAATGAAGCAGCCCTTTTTCTATTTATTCGATTTCAAGCAAAACGGCATTCTTAAGCTCGATCTTAAGCTCGCTTCCGTTAACGTATTTATATATTGTAGAATAAACGATTACCGTATCTCCCTTTACCGGCTTATTACTCATAGCATCATATCTGTTGCCATTCGAATCATAAAGACCGTAAATATATATTTCGTTTCCCTTATCATCTACTATATAAACGTTTCCGTATGTTGAGTTTGGATTCTCCTTAAGCGTACCCTTTATATAGTAATAATCTGAGGTAGCCTTATTGCTTCCAAGCGTTGATCCAATTGCCAGAGCATCATTTATAGATGTAAGCTTATAGGCGTCATGCTTAACCTCAAGTCGTCCTTCCATTAATGCCTCGGCAAGCAGATCTCTTGCAAAGGTGGAGTTATCATAGTAATCGACCACCGTCAGTCCGTTGGGAGAATAAAGAGAGGTGTAGGTATCAACGATTACGTAGTAGGTCTCGTTATTTGAAATGCTGTTCATTATGGAGCTGCCGTACTCGCTATATGCGCTATGATAATCGGAATTGGTCGAATTTACAAATCTCTTTTTAAGATTATAGCCCGAAATAGAACAAAGAACAAGACGGTTATCAAAGGGTAAGAGCGAAAGAATATCGGCATACGTCTTGGTTCCTGCAGTAAGATTATAGGGAGATCTTGTTCTGAGGAATCCACCACCGAGAACGATGTTGTATTCCTTGCCCCATTTTTCAAGTCCCTTTTCAAGATAAAGCTGGGCAACCATATCTTCAACCTCGACGTCACTGTAATTTTTCGAAACCTTGCCGAGAGGAGCATATGCATAATCAATTATATCACTGTACTTATCTTCAAGAGCCTCGGTGGCAGGATCATCCTGAAGAGAGGAATAGCTTACGTTTCTGACAATTTCAGCTACGTTTACTCTTTTGTTACCGTTGCCTGCATTAACAGATATCTCAACGTGAGAGAGACCGTAATTTTCGCCACCTGCCTGAAGGTGATAAACGTTACTGGAATCAACAAGAGTATAATACTGATGCGTATGTGCCTCAAATACAAGATCAACGTATCCGGAGGACAGTACAGAATCATAATAGCCGGAAAGAAGCGAAGGAGTAGCTACGGTTGTACTGGATTTACTGCTGCCGTACCCGTCGTGGATCGAATAAACTATCAGATCAGCACCCTCACTGCGAAGCTTATCAGACTCAGCCTTTACGAGATTGGTGAGCGCGCTGCCCACCTTAAAATGAACACCTTCAACCATATCTGCAGAAATTGAGGAATAGCAATCACCTATCGCACCGATAATACCGATTTTAATACCATCGCGCTCAATCATTACCGAAGGTGTGCAGTAATCGACAAGAGCATTCGTATCGTTATCATAGATATTGATAGCGAGGAATGGAAATTCTGCAATCTCAAGATTGTCTCTTATATCGTCCTCGCCCCAGTCAAACTCATGATTTCCGAGAGTCATAGAAACGAAGTTCATCTCGTTCATCCACTCGGTCATAAGATTACCGTGTGTCAGATTGGATTCTGCTGTTCCCTGCCACATATCACCACTTGACAGAATAACAACGTTATCATCGATCTGTTCCCTATCCTTAAGATAAGTACCAAGCTCGTCCACGCCGGGCTGAGTCGCCGTATCACAGAATTTTCCGTGAAGATCGTTAAGAACGTAAAAATCTATTACAACGATAATATACTTTTCACAAAGATCGCAGTAATCGTTGTTATCCTCATCAAGATGATCGCCTGATGCGCAGTCAGGAACGTAGTTCTCATCTTTGTTACCGTTATTTTCGGTTGAACCTCCATTACCGGTGTTGTTTCCATTACCGGTGTTGGTATTGCCGTTGCCATTATTAGTGTTTCCGTTGTCTCCGTTATTATCTTCAGAACTACCGTTTCCTGTGCTACCGTTTCCGATGAATTCACAGGAAAAAAGTGAGAAAGAAGAAAGAAGCAACGTTATTAACACTAACATCATTGCGATTACTCTTTTCATAGCGCATCTCCATACTATTTATTTTTGATAATTAATTATACCATACAAAAGTCAATTTGTCAATCTATATAATTCCCTGCATATCTACAATAAAAAATAAATAAGGCAGTCCGTAAAAAATACTAAACTGCCTTAAAATAAGTGTCGATTATTTAATTGCTAAGTCTTTCTTCAAGAGCCTTAAGCTCATCATAAAGCTCGGTGGGAACTCTGTCACCAACCTGTCTGTAGAACTCATGGATAGCCTTGCAGTCCTCGAGCCAAAGCTCTCTATCTACAGAGAGAAGTCCCTCAATGGTATCAAAATCAATGTCAAGTCCTTCAATGTTTATATCCTCAGCGTGAGGAACGTAGCCTATAGGTGTTTCAACAGCAGAAACCTTACCCTCGCAACGAGCAAGAATCCACATAAGAACACGCATATTATCGCCGAAGCCGGGCCAGATGAAATGACCCTCATCATCGGTTCTGAACCAGTTAACGTGGAAAATCTTGGGGGGATTCTTAATGATCTTACCCATATTAAGCCAGTGTGCCCAGTAATCTCCCATATCATAACCAACGAAGGGACGCATAGCCATAGGATCGCGACGAACTACACCAACAGCGCCTGCTGCAGCAGCAGTGGTCTCAGATGCCATTACAGAACCAACGAAGGTGCCGTGCTGCCAGGAGGTTGACTGATATACAAGAGGCGCAGTCTTTGCACGGCGTCCACCAAATACGATTGCAGAAATAGGAACGCCTGCAGGATCATTGAACTTATCAGAAATACAAGGACAGTTCTCTGCCATTGCAGTAAATCTGGAGTTAGGATGTGCACCGGAGGTATTTACCTTATCTGCCTTGTCATACTTGGTATAATCCCACTCCTCGCCCTTCCAGTTAAGAGCATGCTTAGGAGGATTATCATTAAGACCTTCCCACCAGACAGTGTTATTATCAAGATCGTGACATACGTTTGTAAAGATACAGTTCTTCATAGAGGTATGAAGAGCATTGGGATTAGACTTTTCATTAGTACCGGGAGCAACACCGAAGAAGCCGTTCTCAGGGTTAACTGCCCAGAGTCTGCCGTCCTGACCAACACGAAGCCAAGCAATATCATCACCTACGCACCAAACCTTATATCCCTTGTTCTTATAAATTTCGGGAGGAATAAGCATAGCAAGATTAGTCTTACCACATGCAGAGGGGAATGCTGCGCTTATGTACTTAACCTCACCGTCCGGAGATTCAACACCAAGAATAAGCATATGCTCTGCCATCCAGCCCTCTTTTCTGCCGAGGTAGGACGCAATACGAAGTGCAAAGCACTTCTTGCCGAGAAGAACGTTTCCGCCGTAACCGGAGTTTACGGACCAGATAGTATTATCCTCGGGGAAATGACAGATATATCTCTTCTCTGCATCTATATCAGCACGGGCGTGAAGTCCCTTGATAAAGTCGGCACTGTCTCCGAGAGCCTCGAGAACGTTAAGACCTACGCGTGTCATAATAAGCATATTAAGCACAACGTAGATAGAGTCGGTAAGCTCAATACCGTACTTTGCAAAATCAGATCCAACAACAGACATGGAATAAGGAATCACGTACATTGTTCTTCCCTGATAAGAGCCTCTGTAAAGCTTTGAAAGCTTCTCATAGCACTCCTTAGGATCCATCCAGTTATTGATATTACCTGCATCTTCTTTCTTAGAGGTACAAATAAAAGTTCTGTCCTCAACACGAGCAACGTCGTTGATATCAGTTCTGTGAAGATAGCAGCCCGGAAGAAGCTCCTGATTAAGCTTAATCATTTCACCTGTGCTGCATGCCTCGGCGCGAAGAAGCTCAGCCTGGCTCTCACTACCGTCAATAAGAACAATTTTCTCAGGCTTTACCAGTTCAACCATTTCTGTGATCCACTGATCAACGTAACGGTTACCTGTAACGTTAGTATTCATAATAATATACTCCTTAAATAAAAATTCCCTTAGTAAAAATTATAAGATTTTTTCTTAAAAATGTGAAAAATCCAATCTTTCCACATTTACATTATATCACCGAAGTGTCAATATTTCAAGCTTTATCTACAAATAATTTTATGAATCATCTTCATATTTTGTTTTATAACCAGCTTTATTTGAAAAAGGTATTCCTTCCCCGCCTTTTTTGTCAGTTTCTGTAGAAAAATGTATTTTCGACACGCCAATTTGGTAAATTTTACCATTTTTATCACAAGTATTTACTTCCATTTTTTGTCATTTTTACAGCTTGATTTTCTTTCAAATCTGTGATAAAATGATGTTGTTCGTGAAAATTACCATTTTTTACCAAATAATCACCAAAAAAGGAGAGATAATCTATGGAAAACAATGCGAAAATACTGCTTTGTGACGAAAACAGCGAGGAAAGGAAAAGAATTCTGGACTTTCTTCTTAAATCAGGCTTCCGACATATTGATGAGGCTGCTAACGGAGAGGCTGCTATTGATAAGCTGATGAGTGGTGCATATGACGTTGCTATTCTTGACTTATGGATTTCGGGTATAGACGGCATAGGAATAATCCGTGCAGTTAACACAAGTCATATGAAGAGCAAGCCTTCATTTATATTAATGTCACCTGTTAATAAACAAAACGTCCTTGTTGAAGCATCTGAAGCAGGCGCTGATATATGTATACTGAAACCTTTTGATAACGGTTCTCTTGTTGCTCACATAAACTCAATTCTACGCATGCGTTCAAGAAACGAAATGAAGGATAGTTTGTCAGTAGGAACAGATCTGGAGGCACAGGTTACTAAGATAATCCATCAGATAGGAGTACCTGCACATATTAAGGGTTACCAATATCTTAGGACTGCAATACTTATGACAATAGAGGATAACGACGTAATTAATTCTGTTACTAAGGTTCTGTACCCCACCGTAGCAAAGAAATACCAGACTACAACTTCAAGAGTGGAGCGAGCAATTCGCCACGCAATCGAGGTAGCCTGGGACAGAGGAGATATAGATACGCTTAATTCTTACTTCGGATACACCATTCAGAACAGCCGTGGAAAGCCAACGAACTCTGAGTTTATTGCAATGATTGCCGACAATCTCAGATTAAAATATAAATGTGCTGCGATCTGATTTTCTCTATAATAAATCCTACTTATTTACACCCCCAAAAACAAAAAAGGACGAGCGTTGGTCGTTCGTCCTTTTCATATAAAGTATCAGTTAAAAAATCTTCGTCCTTCCATGGCACGGTAAAGCGTAACCTCATCGGCATACTCAATATCTCCCCCAACGGGAATACCGTATGCGAGACGTGAAACGCTTACACCGTAAGGCTCAAGCACTCTGACAAGATAGGCTGCAGTTGTGTCCCCCTGTGGTGTTGGGTTTGTAGCGATAATAATTTCATCAACGCCACCTGCCTCAACCCTGGCAATAAGTTCGTTTATGGTAAGATCATCAGGAGTTACGTTATCAATCGGAGACAGAACTCCACCGAGAACGTGATAAAGACCGTGGTAACCACGCACCTTCTCCATAACCATAACGTCCTTGGGATTCTCTACAACACATATAACGCTATGATCCCTCGACTCATTTTTACAAATATCACACTCCTCAGGTGAAGCAGATAATCCAAAGCATACAGGACATCTGTGAACGTCACGCTTAATAGCGTTTATGGCGTCGGCAAAGCCTGCTGCCTCGTCCTCGCTGAGATTAAGTACGGCAAAGGCATATCTTGCAGCAGTCTTTGCACCAACACCGGGCAGACGTCTGAACTCCTCGATAAGCCTCTGAATAGGAGCAATATACTCAGCCATAATTTAGAACAATCCTGCGGGAAGTGATGCAGAGCCGGTAATTTTCTGCATCTCCTCGTTATATACAGTCTCAACCTTTTTGATAGCCTCGTTTACAGCAGCGACAATAAGATCCTCAAGGGTTTCCTTGTCATCCGGATCGATAACCTCGGGATCGATATTTACAGAAAGAATCTCTTTCTTGCCGTTTATCCTAACGTGAACGGCGCCACCACCTGCAGCGATATCATATTCAAGAGCTTCAAGCTCAGCCTGCTTTGCAGCCATATCCTCCTGCATCTTCTGCGCCTGCTTAAGCATGGACTGCATATTGGAAGGGCCTCCACCCATTCCCTGGGGTAATCTAACCTTCATTTTTATATCCTCCAAAGTATATTTTATTTAAATAAATCTTCAATATTATCGCTTCCACTGCCCGTAGGCTTTGCATTGCTCTCCACCAGGAGAGTAATACGGTCGGGAGTTGTTCCCTCTTGCTCGGCAATAACACCTCTTACAATAGCAAGATCGGTTTCGTTGCTATTAAGCTTCTCGGCAAAGAAAGGAGTCATTTTAATAACAAAGCTCTTACCATTAGTATAAACCGAAGCTCCTGCAAATCCTGCCGACAGCGATCGCTTAAGCTCGGCAATCTTTTTTAAGACAATGCCCCAATGTCCGTAAAGCGCAAACGGCTTTTCATCGTCAGACACAACTTTTTTAGGCTCTTCTCTTTTCTGCTCGGTTTTAAACTCGCTTTTTTTAGGCTTATCCTGATCCGGCTCTATCTGCTGCTGCACCGGTGGAACACCAAGCTTAAGCATTTTTACAGCCTTCTCAAGCTCTTCAAGGCGAAGAAGCAACGCCTCGTTTGACGAGGACAGACGGGTATCACACATTCTTGTCAAGGTGATCTCTGCAATAGAACGCTTGGAATTAACTGCGCGCTGCATATCTGCCATCGCCCCCTCAAGCATTGAGGTATGATATGAAAGACGAGCCATCGTAAACTCCGAAGCTATATCCGAAAGAAGCGCATACTCCGAATCTGTAAGATCAAGATACACCTTCGCTCTTTCGCTGTTTTTAACAATCATCACGTCACGGTATGCATCAATAATCTCCTGCCAGAATACAGACAGATCGCCACTCTTCATAACGATATCGTTGATAATTGAATAGATTGTTTCGTAATCCGAATTACATATCGCGCGAATCATTCTGAAGCTGCTCTCACGGTTTCCACTACCCACGGTATCAAAAACAAGGGTCTCGTCAATCCTTGTGTTCGCACCTGCACAAAGCTCAAGAAGGCTGATGGCATCACGCATACCACCTCTTGAAACCCTGGCAATAATCCTGGCAGCATCCTCGGTAATCTCTATGCCTTCATCCTCGGAAATGCGAAGAAGGCGTGAAATTATCACGTCGGTGGCAATACGCTTGAAGTCAAAGCGTTGACACCTTGATACTATCGTGGTAGGCAGCTTATGGTTTTCTGTAGTTGCAAGAATAAAAATAACGTATGTGGGAGGCTCCTCAAGAGTCTTAAGCAAAGCATTGAATGCCTGACCTGACATCATATGAACCTCGTCTATGATATAAACTCTGTACTTAAGAAGCGCAGGGGTAAATGCGATCTCATCCTGCATATCTCTGACGTCATTAATACCGTTGTTGCTGGCAGCGTCCATTTCAATTACGTCGGTAGCAATTCCGGCATCTATGCTACGGCAAGCTTCACAACAGTTGCAGGGGTTGCCGTCCTTGGGATTTTCGCAGTTTACAGCCTTGGCAAGTATCTTGGCGCAACTTGTCTTACCTGTACCGCGCGAGCCACAGAACAGATATGCGTGAGACAGTCTGTTATTTGCAACCTCGTATTTAAGAATATCGGTTATTCCGTCCTGACCACAAACGTCATCGAAGTCACGCGGACGCCACTTTCTGTACAGTGCCCTGTAATCCGACAAGCTACTCACCCCCAATTAAAAAAATAAAAGCACGCGACAGCATATCATCTGCCGCCACCGTGCCTATCTCAATAAAAACCTCGATATGTCGGATAGAGCCATACACCCATCCGTCGAAAATACCCTTACATACGGTAACCGCCAATTCTGCTCCAAACAGGCGACCTCGCGGCACACGCAATAAACCGCTTAATGCTGCTTGGTTCCCCACCTGACATGGTTCACAGCCTCACGTTGCGCAAGACCCATTCTTCAACACAGAATATAACGGTGCAGACTACACAAGGATAGCCCTCGGGACGGGAATGAATCCCTGCTATAGCGGATTTCAGGTACAAGGCGCCGCTACTGCCCCGACTGGTATGACTCCATCCGACACACCGAAGCTGTCGTTTTTTACGACTATATTAGTATATCATATAAAAATCAAAATTTCAAGTTATTTTTAAAAATTTTACAATTAAATTAAATAGCCACCACTTACGTTCATAACCTCGCCTGTTATGAATGATGCTCCATCACCTGCCAGAAACAGCGCAGCCCTTGCAATCTCCTCGGGTCTACCCGTTCTCATAAGTGGTGTTTCCTCCTCTATTGCCTTGATATCCTCTGGCGAAAGAGAGCTGTTCATATCTGTATCAATAAGTCCGGGTGCAATAGCATTAACTGTTATTCCCGACGGACCAAGCTCCTTGGCAAGTGCCTTAGTCATACCGATAAGTCCGGCTTTAGCAGTCGAGTAATGTACCTCGCAGGAGGAACCCGTAATTCCCCACATTGACGTTATATTGATAATTCTTCCACTTTTTTTCGAAACCATGCCGGGAATTACAGCCTTCGAATAAAGAAAGGCACCGGTAAGATTCACTCCGAGATGCTCATTCCACATATCAAGCGTCAGATCGGTGAATAGCGAGAAGGAAGAAACTCCTGCATTGTTAATAAGGCAATAAATTCCCCCCAGCAAGTCAGACGCCTTTGCCACAGCATAATTAACGTCTGCTTCAGAGGCAGAATCTGCATATATAGATATTGCTCCTGTAGCTTCTGCCAAGCTTTTTGCTTGCTTTTCAGAATTTTTATAAGTAAATGCCACTGCATATCCGGCAGAGGCAAACAGCTCAACCATTGCCTTTCCAATGCCTCTTGAGCCACCTGTTATCAAAACTGTTTTCATAGGTTTACCCTTACAATTTATTTTATACCATTATACTACCATTTTTTCTGTATGTCAAGCTCTTTTCACTTGACAAAACAAAGGTTTGATTTTATAATAAAACAAAAGGAAGTGAACATATGCTGCTAATAATCAGTCAGAGTAAAAAAATAGCCAGAAGTATTTCGGAAACATTTCACATAATGAGTATACTTTCATACGCCGCTACGCCCCATGAGGCGTTGTCCGAGATTTCGGATCTGTATCATGCCGTTCTTATTATTAATCCCGAAAGCTTTCCCGATATAAATGATTATGTTAACAGGATAAGATCATACAAGAGCGATATACCAATCTTTGCAAAGCTTGAGGATTCTGCTCCTACCTATTATTCTGATATTTTCGACGGTTGCTTTGAAAAGACAACCTTTACTCCTGCGCTTGCCGAAAAAATTATCAACCATGCGAACGAAAAGAATGATGCGATGATTGGCGAATATTATCTTGCAGGCTTTGACGCATCAAGCAGAACGGTCGGCGTTTACTATTTTTACACAAAGCTGAATCTTACTAAAACAGAAGCTATGATACTTCGCTTTCTGATCAGATCCTATCCGACACCTCAGAAAGCAGATGCTATTCTGAAATATGCCTTCAAGCCAACTCGAGCCCCTGAGCCATCAAGCATACGTACCCATCTCTCACTGATAAACAAAAAGCTTGAGGAAAGCATAGGCAGAAAGCTTATAGGATTTGAATCTGGGCGTGGATACATCATACTTACTCCGAAGCGTTTAAAAAAATAACTGTAAAAAGTACAAGCGTATTTATCATATATTTATTCAGCCGATTTTTTCGGCTGAATTTTTTTTTGAAAGGTATAATATATGAAAATCGGAAGCCTGCTTTTACGCTTTATATCACTGATATTAGGAATTGAGGATGCACAGAGTTTTCCACCTCCACTGTCTAAGGTTGAGGAAACCGAACTTTTTTTAATGATGGCAGAGGGTGACGGACGTGCAAGAGACAAAATAATTGAACATAACCTGAGGCTCGTCTCGCACATAATAAAAAAGTATTACTCATCCTACGAATATCCCGACGAGCTTTTATCGGTCGGGAGCCTCGGGCTTATCAAAGCTGTAGATTCCTTCAAGCCCACCTTTGGCACACGGTTTGCAACATATGGCGCAAAATGCGTTCAGAACGAAATTCTTATGTTTTTCAGAAGCAAAAAGAAAAGAGGTATGGAAATATCCATAAACGATCAGATTGACGTTGATAAGGATGGAAATCCACTGACATATCTTGATATTATAAGTCAGCAGCAAACAATAGAAAGCGACCTTGATATGAAGGAGCATATTGAAAAGCTGAGAGAACTTGTGGATACCGTATTATTGCCAAGAGAAAAGGAAATAATCATACTGCGCTACGGGCTTAAGGGATACCAGCCGAGAACGCAGAGAGAGGTTGCAAGATATCTTGGAATATCGCGCTCCTACGTTTCACGAATAGAAAAAAAGGCGCTTGAAAAAATGAAGACTGCTTTTGGAGATGTAATTCCCTATTTTGAGGATTAAATTTAAAAAAATGCGAATAAAATAACCGGAGCGTGGAAAAATAAAAACGGATCGTACCGTAAGTCACAGAATAATCCAGATAGAACTTTTGGATTGATCGGGCTATCCTAACGGAATCGGTCCATAGAAATTTAAAAGAGGTACGGTCACATTTTATGATGATTGTAAACAAGCTTGCACTTATTCTTGTGATAATAGGTGCGCTCAACTGGGGTCTTGTAGGACTCTTTTCCTTCGACCTGGTTGCATGGATCTGTGGTGGTGCGACTGCAATAGTAGCGAGAATTATTTATACCGTTATTGCTCTCGCAGGTATCTGGAGCATATCTATGCTGTTTATGGATGATGAAGAGGTTGCGAGTACCCACGCATAAACAACAGGGTTGAAAACAAAAAGACGGAGCGAGTCGCAATGATTCGCTCCGTTGAACTTTTATTTGCAGAAGCACTCTATATAGTGCTCGATTCCGTCAGAAATAACTTTAAGTGCCTCATCCCTACCGTGAACGTCGTCAACTACGGTATCCTTATTTTCAAGATTCTTATAAACCTTGAAGAAATGAATCATCTCATCGAAAACGTGCTTTGGCAGCTCGTCGATGCTTGTATACTGATTATAGTTGGGATCGTTGAATGGGATGGCGATAATCTTCTCGTCATATCTTCCGTTATCAATCATTGTAATAACACCGATAGGATATGCGCGAACCAACGACATCGGCTCAAGCTTCTCTGCACAAATAAGAAGTACGTCGAGAGGATCTCCGTCATCACCGTAGGTTCTAGGAATAAAGCCGTAGTTTGCAGGATAATGAGTAGAGGTATAAAGAATTCTGTCGAGAATAATATATCCCGTTTCCTTATCAAGCTCATATTTTTTCTTACTACCCTTTGATATCTCTATAACACAAATGAAATCCTGAGGGTTAATTCTCTTCGGTGAAATATCGTGCCAGATGTTTGACATATCTTTTCTCCTTTTTATCAGTTATTTTTGCATATTTACGGTAAAAAATCCAATTGTAAAAAGCATAGCCGAAACCGTATAAAAATCCCTTTCTCATTATATTGATCGCAAAGAAAAGAGATTACTTTATTTGTTTAAGATATTTAATTATATAATAATTTTTATTTAATGTCAATACATTTTTAAAATTTTTACAGGGCAACAAATATAAAGTGTATCATAAAATGATAATAACAAACTTTCATCCGAAAGTCTGTTTAAAAACATGAAAAAGATGACAGAATAACTATGTAAATAAATAAAAGGAGAATTAAATTCCCACAAGGAAAGCAGGATGAAAAATGAACATAAAACGTGGTGATATTTATTATGCCGATCTCAGCCCTGTTATAGGCAGCGAACAGGGTGGGCTCAGGCCGGTGTTAATCGTTCAGAACGACGTTGGAAACAGATACAGCCCTACGGTTATCGCAGCTGCCATTACTTCAAAAATGAGCAAAACCAAGCTCCCGACTCACATCGACGTTCCGGGTGAAGACGCAGGTCTTGCCAGGGACAGTATAATTCTTTTGGAACAAATCAGAACAATAGATAAAAGAAGGCTGAAGGAAAAGATGGGACATCTGGACGATGCCACAATGTCAAGCGTCAACAATGCAATAGAAGTAAGCTTCGGCCTATCCGGTGCAACTTCTGACGAAGGCTGACTCACACAGGAATATTTACGCTACAACCAACATATCTTTTACTGTCCGACTGATTCATCGGATAAGACAGATATAAAGAAAGGTAGTGGCTATGAACGAATATAAGCCCGAAGGATCGTTGATAAAAACGGCAAAAAACTATGAATATATTTCTTCCTTATCCGGACTCGAAAAAGCACTTGAAAGGCAGGTAATCCTTGAGGCTCCCGTCATCTTATGCGACCACAACTTCGATCTTCATGTAGAGCTTGGTAGTGGAATAAGAGGAATCATACCGAGATGCGAGGTTGAATACTCCCCGGACGGTGAGCCGGTCAAGGATATTGCAATACTTACAAGGGTCGGAAAGACAGTCTGCTTCAAAATAAGTGGCTTTAAATTAACATCAAAGGGAGAAACCGTAGCACTTCTCTCCAGGCGCGCTGCCCAACGCGAGTGTATGGAGAACTTTCTTGTTACGCTTTGTCCGGGAGATATTATTCCTGCTAAGGTTACTCATCTTGAGGGCTTCGGAGCCTTTGTGGACATAGGGTGTGGAAGAATTTCCCTGCTCTCTATCGATTGTATTTCAGTATCGCGGATATCACATCCGTCTGCAAGACTGAACGTTGGCGACCAGATATATACGGTTGTCAGGTCTATTGACGAGCGAGGTAGGATTTTTGTATCCGGAAGAGAGCTTCTCGGCACATGGGAAGAAAATGCAGCTCAGTTCAGGGAGGGTGAAACGGTAAGAGGAATTGTCAGGAGCGTAGAAGGATACGGGATTTTTGTAGAGCTTACGCCCAATCTTGCAGGACTTGCCGAATACCGTGAAGACGTAAAGCCGGGTCAAACTGCTGCAGTATACATAAAAAGCATTATTCCCGATAAGATGAAAATCAAATTGATAATAATCGATAGTGATGACTCTTCAGTCGGTGTTACACCTTTACACTATTATCTTAACCCGGATATTCAGAAACACATAGATTATTGGAGATATTCTCCACGAAGCTCGGCGAAAATTATAGAAACTGTCTTTTAACGCTAAATAAGCCCGGATTTTTCCGGGCTTTTCTATTGACTTGAAGAATAATCTGTGATAAAATAATCAAAAACGAGGTGTGATATGGTTAATCTTGGAAATGATTGGGACGAGCTATTAAAAGATGAGTTTAAAAAAGAATATTATCTTTCGCTTCGCGAATTTCTGAAAAGCGAATATTTTTCAAGGCGTATTTATCCTCCGATGAATGATATATACAACGCACTGCGCTATACCTCCTTTGAGAACACGCGAGTTGTTATTCTCGGTCAGGATCCGTATCACGGCTACGGTCAGGCACACGGTCTCTGCTTTTCGGTAAAGGAAGGAACTCCCCCACCCCCCTCGCTGAAGAATATTTTCAAAGAGCTTCATGATGAGCTTAATATTGATGAGCCTCCCTGTGGTGAGCTTATAGGCTGGGCAAAGCAAGGTGTTCTGCTGCTTAACACTACCCTTACCGTTCGTGAATCATCTCCTCAAAGCCATAAAGGACGTGGCTGGGAAATACTTACAGACAGAATTATAGAAATTATAAACAACAAGGACCGTCCCGTTGTATTTATGCTCTGGGGTGGTAATGCAAGAGCGAAAAAAGCTCTTATCACAAATCCGAAACACCTTGTGCTTGAATGTGCGCATCCCAGTCCTCTTTCGGCATATAACGGATTCTTTGGATGCGGTCATTTCAAGAAGGCAAATGTTTTTCTACAGGAGAATGGAGAAAAACCTATACTTTGGAAACATATCAACGACTACAAAGAATAAAAAAATAAATATGTTCAATCTTAAAAAAACGAGGCAAGAACGCTTTCTGCCTCGTTTTTTATCGCCTTTTCTATTATTTACCATCTGGTCATATTGCGCCTAAATTTAGTTATGTATGCATCTCTAAGCTCTTCTTCGGTTATTCCGTAACACATCATAACGTCGTTAAAATACATAAGTACGTCTGCCATTTCTTCAATCAAATCCTTACGTATTTCCTCATCCTCCGACGCTTTTACTCCTCCGTGCTTCTTTACTATATCAATAACCTCGCCAATCTCGCCAATCATCCACAGTAGCTTATTCTGTCCGATTTCAGCGCATATCGGCTCCCACTTATCCTTATACTTGTCCTGCAATTCCTTTTGCATTTTCTGCATTTCACCAATTGTAAATTCAACCATTTTCTATCTCCTGTAAACTAAGCAGGTTTGTAAAACTTTCAGGCAAAACAAGCCGCCAAGACTCCTCGTTATGAGGCTTGTCAAGATCATACGATTCGAACACCTTCTCTTCGTCATATCCGTAAGAAACGAGCGTCTGCTTCATTTTGACAGCCTGGTAAAGCAGATTTTTCTCAAGCTCATCCCCACCACCACAATAAATATGAATCTTTGGAAGAAGGTCCGGGTGCTTTTTGAAATCAATCAACTTAAACCAGCGTTCAAATGCTTCGCTTTTAAATAAAGCAAAGGCCGGCGAATAGGACAGAATATACTTATAAAATCCCATCTCGTAAAGACCGCAGAAGAAGGATGCGATGCCACCCATAGATGAACCACCGAGACCTATGTTATCCTCCTTAACGCAGTAGTTTTCCTTGATAAAGCTATGTAAAGTTGTAACCATAAAGGAGGATAGGCTCTCGAGATATCCATTTGAAAACTCACCGTCGGGAGTCTTAGCAAAATCAGAAAGCTCGCCGAATTTTTTGGGATTCATAAAAAGCTCCCGGCTTCTATAGCTGTCTGCGTTATCAATACCGACAACTATGATACTCTTTCCATATTGACGGTAAATCTCGGATAAAACAAGATCAAGTTGCCACGAGCCGTACGGGTCTCCTTTATCGGTATACTCCCCTGCCATACAGAACAGATTTTGTGCGTCAAAGAAATATAAAATATCATGTGGGGTTACACCGTCATAGCTTTCGGGAAGAAACACGCTTATCTTCTTCGATTTATCTTCTCTGTAATATAGATTCTTCTCATCACGGATAATATGATTTTCTACCCTGCCCGTTTTTTTGATATCCCGAGACCAAAGATAAGTAAGGTCTCGTCCGAGCTTTTCATTAAACCGATAATCCACGCCAAGAGACAAATTTCCCGGGAACACCATTCCTGTTATTTCTCCCGATTCAGCTTCAATAATAAACCACTTGAATTTTTCGTTATCAAAATCAAAGAAAAGTCCCTCTTTACAGTCCTCAAGCGCAAATACCTGTTTCTCATGTTCCTTATACCAAGTAAGCGCCATTACATTTTTCAAATTTTTCTGATTATTAAAATATATCCTTTTCATTTTCACCTCGATAATTATAAACGTATCAAATTAAAATAAAAAAGTCAACAACACAATTAATCCGAGAATTATCCGATAATAACCAAAGATCTTAAAATCATGTCTTTTAACGTAATCCATCAGAAATCTGATCACTGCTAAAGAGACCACAAATGAAACAACCATACCGATTAATAGTAAAATAATCTCGTCGCCGGAGAGTGTAAAGCCCGAAACAAAATACTTCCCAATCTTAAGCAACGACGCACCGAGCATAATAGGGATTGCCATAAAAAATGAAAACTCGGCGCTTGTTTCTCTCGAAGCACCAATAAGCATTCCACCGAGAATTGAGGAGCCCGAACGCGACGTTCCCGGTATAAGCGATAAAGACTGAAAGAGCCCGATTTTGAGTGCATCGGCATAAGTCAGATCATTAATACTATTTATAGTGTTCTTCTTTTCTGCCCTGATTTTTTCAAGGAAAATGAAAACAATTCCGTATACAATCAGCGCAAGCGCAACAACAAAGTAATTATACAGATACCTATCAAAAAGATCGTCGAAAATAATTCCAAGCAGCGCTGCAGGAATTGAGCCTACAATAACCTTTACCCATAACCTTATGGTTACTTTTTTCTCGGTAGGATGCTTTGAAAACGGAAAAAACTTTTCCCAAAACAAAACCGGGACGGCTGCGATGGCTCCAAGCTGAATTACAACTCTGAACATGGAAAGGAATTCTTCAGAAACTTTAAGCGAAAGAAGCTCATCAAGTATAATAAGATGCCCCGTCGAGCTTACGGGAAGCCACTCGGTTATTCCCTCAATTATTCCTAAAAGTATTACCTTAAGTATCTCGTAAATAATCACTGAAAACTATCCTTACTTTGCGCGAAGAATATCTCCCTCACGTATCTCAAAATCAACCTTCATGTAAAAACGCATATATGGATGAGGCGTGCTCTCGATTGGATTCATATTTTCGTCAAACAGCTCGCCGATGATAAGCTCTTTTCCTATTTTACCGGGCGAAAGCAGCTCTGCAGAGTCACCAAAGCACATCTTATTCCGTTGGGTAAACAAGGCAAGCCCACTTTCTCTATCATATGAAACTGCGACGGCAAGATATGCCTTATCCTTGATATATCCGTTGTTGGGAGCAAGGTTGGCATCGACATGAGAGTCTGTGAAATAATAGCCTGTATGATAATCTCTGTGGCTTACCGATTCAAGCTCGCGATACCATTCGGGATTATACTTGTATTCTCCCGAAAAATAGGAATCAAGTGCCATTTTATATGCATTTGTAACAACGGCAGTATAATACGCAGACTTCATTCTTCCCTCGATTTTGAAGGAATTTATTCCTGCCTCGACAAGCTCGGGAATATGCTCTATGGTACAGGTATCACGGCTCGCCATAATAAAGGTTTCACCGTTAATTTCCTCTACCGGCATTCTGAGGTCGGGTCGCTTTTCCTCTACGATCTCATAGTTTTTGATAGTATAATTCCATCGACATGGCTGAGCGCACATACCACGGTTAGCATCTCTGCCTACCATATGATTTGAAAGAAGGCATCTGCCACTGTAAGACACGCACATTGAGCCGTGAACAAAGCATTCAAGTTCTAATTCGTCGGGAATTCCTGCGCGAATAGCCCTTATCTCGTCGAGGGTCAGCTCTCTTGCAAGAACGACACGCTTAGCGCCAAGAGAATACCAGGCAAGGCAGGCTGCAGCACTGGTGGCATTTGCCTGAGTGGAAATATGGATTTCCATATTTGGAAGCATTTCCTTTACAAGCATGAGAACGCCTACGTCGGCAATTATCATTGCATCTATATTTATATGCGAAAGCTGAGATAAATATTTACGAAGCTCAGGATATTCATACTCTCTCGGCATTGTATTCAGTGTAAGATACACCTTTACCCCTCTTTCATGGGCATACTCTACTGCCTCGGAAAGCTCATCAACAGAGAAGTTATCGGCTGCAGCACGCATACCGAATATGTGACCGGCAAGATAAACTGCATCTGCTCCATATAGGATTGCAGCCTTCATTTTTTCAAAATTACCTGCAGGTGAAAGTATTTCTGGTCTTTTCATTTTTATTTCCTTTCGGACTTTAGCTATTATTAATTGCAATCAGATCAATCTCCCAAGCCGGAAGGCATCTGAGTCTGCGTAAATACAGCTTGTATTCAGGGTATTTTTCTTTAACCGTATTAACAAGTTCAAAAACGTCACGGCTACGGTGATAAAGCGAGACAAGAAGTGTGGGCATATCCTTACGGATTATTTTGTCCGATCCCTCAAGAGCTTCTCGCTCTGCTCCCTCTACGTCAAATTTTATATAGTCGATTTTTTTCTCGATAATCGAGTCGATTCTAATCATAGTGACGTCATCATCCGTATGTTCAAAGGAAGCTGTCGCAACAGCTGTGGAGTTACGGTTTCCACTGCCGTACAGTATGCCGTTCTTATTTTCATTCCAAGCAGCTGCATTGATGGTTAAAATTGAAATTTCAGTTTCTGCCTCGGAATATTTAACGAGTTTTTTATAATTTTTCTTATCAGGTTCTACTGCATAAATCTTTTTCAACTTTGGAAAATACTGCTTCATCTCCCTTGCAGTATCGCCGTTATACGCGCCGGCATCAACTGCAGTCTCTATTTTTTCAACAGGCATAAGCGAGTAAATTTCATCTCTTGCAGAGTAGCATTCAAGAAGATATTTCATCCTTCCGGTCAGCTTATAATTAACTACGGATGAAAAAACAGCACGGGACTCATCATCCTCAAGATTGTTGTATGCTTCTGTTATTGCATTGTAATTTTTGTTGTAGAACTCCTTGTCAAAATACTCCTCCACACCGGCTACCGGCATATCGGGAACGTACATATCATATGAGGAATCTATCTCCGAGAGCATATCGATAACCTCCCCTCTGTTTGAGGCGAAGGATAAAAGGATCACAAAATCACTGTAGCATTCCTTAATCTCCGAAAAAGACTTTACGCGAAAGCCACGGAAAGAATGACCTCTCACAAAGCCGTCGGAGGCGAAAACATCGCTTACCCGAATTTCATAGACGGCAAGGCGATCAAATAGCTTATCTGCACCGTTTCCCATTCCGTAAACGACAATAGGACGGGTTTCTTTTTTCAGTTCCTCCCACATATCACTTGTCACAGGTGGTGTGGGCAGTGGAAAAATTTTATATGGCATACCGACTCCAAAATATTTGATATATCAATATTATACTAAAATGAAGTAAAAGTCAAGAAAATATAAAAAACTCTTGAAAAGAAAAAAGGAATATGCTAAAATAAATAAAAAAGATCAGAAAGGATTACAGAAATGGATTGCTTATTTTGTGCTATAATAAATGGAGATATTCCTTCAAAGAAGGTTTATGAGGATGAAAGCTGTTATGCTTTTCTTGATATCGCTCCTCAGGCTCCCGTTCACTGCCTGATCATTCCTAAGGCGCATATTTCTTCAGCAGATGCGATAACCGAGGATAATGCTCACTATATTTCTGCAATATTCACAGCTATTCCCAAGATTGCAAAAGAGCTGGGACTTGAGAACGGTTACAGAATTATTACTAATATCGGCGAGGACGGTGCGCAGACGGTAAAGCACCTGCACTTCCATATACTCGGTGGCAAAAAGCTTAGTGAAACTATCGTTTAGTTTCTACCCCGTTTTGTCATACTTTAGCTGTAAAAGCGCAGCAAAAAAATAAAAAGCAGAGTGAAAAACACTCTGCTTTTTATATGGCAAGATTAGGATTAGTTAACCTTTTCCTTAACCTTAGCTGCCTTACCAACTCTGTCACGAAGGTAGTAAAGCTTAGCACGGCGAACCTTTGCCTCACGGAATACTACAACCTTCTCTACGTTGGGAGAATGAATGGGGAAGGTCTTTTCAACACCTACACCGTAAGAAACACGTCTTACAGTAAAGGTCTCGGAGATGCCACCACCGTGTCTTGCAATAACGGTACCTTCGAACATCTGAATTCTTTCCTTCTCACCCTCGACGATTTTAACGTAAACCTTTACGCCGTCGCCGATACCGAACTTAGGAACTTCGGTCTTAAGCTGCTCACTTACAAAAGCCTGGATCTTTTCCATTTTAGGGCCTCCTTCAAACTTCGGACGTTCGTACAGAGCAATTGCAGAGGACCGTCCTGATAATATTACTGTTTCCCCGATAGGCAGAATATGTTATTTTGCCGTTTGGGCATAGTCACAGTTGTAGATATTATATCATAAGGTTTTAAAAAAATCAAGTAGGTTTTTCAATATTTTTATATTTTTTTCCAAGGTA
>JAFTON010000026.1 GCA_017463765.1 Clostridia bacterium
TATTCTGCCTCGATACACTCGGCAGCCTCTGCTCCTTGTTTCTGCACATTCGCTACGACAAAAATAACACTCAGTTGTTTTTGTCTGCTCACTGCATTCTGCATTTATTTAATCTCCTTGATCTTCATAATATCATAGGGTGTGGTCTGATATACGAAATAGTTAAGCCAGTTTGTGAATAGCAGCGTTGCGTGGCCACGCCAGGTGCTGACGGGCGTTTTTGTATCGTCATCACCCGGGAAATAGTTCTCGGGAATCTTCGGATTAAGACCGGCAGCCTTGTCTCTGGTGTATTCCTTGTTCAGCGTGTCGGGATCATATTCCGAGTGACCTGTCAGAAATACCTGCCTGCCTCGCTTGGTCTTGACGGCGTATACGCCTGCTTTATCTGAAGATGCAAGAATTTTAAGTCCCTTTACTGCCTCGATATCCTCACGGTGAACCGTAGTGTAGCGTGAGTGAGGAACGTAGAAAACGTCGTCAAAGCCACGGAAGAGAATCGACTTCTTGTGGTCCAGATGGTGAGCATAGACGCCCGACAGCTTCTCATCCATCATATATTTCTTGATGCCGAAGTGGTAGTACAGACCTGCCTGAGCGCCCCAACAGATATGAAGGGTGGAGTGTACGTGTGATTTCGACCACTCCATTATCTCGCACAGCTCATCCCAGTAGTCAACCTCCTCGAACTCCATCTTCTCAACAGGTGCGCCTGTGATGATCATTCCGTCATAGAAGTTGTCCTTCACATCGGAGAAATCCTTGTAGAAGGCGAGCAGATGCTCCTCCGAAATATTCTTCGCACGGTGGGTAGATGTGTGCATAAGTTCGATCTCGACCTGGAGTGGTGTATTGCCTAAAAGTCGGGATAATTGGGTCTCGGTGTCAACTTTAGTTGGCATTAAGTTTAAAATCAGTATCTTCAGGGGACGAATATCCTGTTTGATCGCCCTCTTTTCAGTCATAACGAAGATGTTCTCGTTTTCAAGCGTTTTGACTGCGGGAAGCTCGTTTGGTATTTTTATCGGCACTGTGTCGATACCTCGTTTCGATAGTAAAATTAATCGATGGATGCAAGAGCTGTAGCAAGATCCTCGATAAGATCCTCTGCGCTCTCAATTCCACAGGAATAACGGATAAGATCGGGCGAAACACCTGCAGCGCGAAGCTCGTCGTCGTTCATCTGCCTGTGTGTTGCGCTTGCAGGGTGAAGGCAGCAGGTACGCGCGTCTGCAACGTGAGTCTCAATCGCGCCGAGGGTCATATTCTTCATAAACTTCTCGGCTGCAGCGCGTCCACCCTTAACGCCGAAGCTGACAACTCCACAGGAGCCGTTGGGCAGATACTTCTTAGCAAGCTCGTGGAATTCGTCGCCCTCAAGGTCGGGATACTTCACCCAGGTAACGTTTGGATGGCTCTTAAGGAATGTCGCCACCTTAAGCGCGTTCTCGCAGTGACGCTGCATTCTGACGTGCAGGCTCTCAAGCCCGAGACCCAGAAGGAAAGCAGACTGTGGCGACTGTGTGCAACCGAAATCACGCATAAGCTGCGCTGTTGCTTTTGTGATAAACGCACCCTCAAGACCGAACTTGTCAACGTAGGTTACGCCGTGATAGCTGTCATCGGGAGTGCAAAGACCGGGGAACTTTCCGGAGGCTCTCCAATCGAATTTGCCCGAGTCAACGATACAGCCACCTACAGCCGAGCCGTGTCCGTCCATATACTTGGTTGTGGAATGGGTGACGATATCTGCGCCCCATTCAAAGGGACGGCAGTTTATAGGCGTAGCAAAGGTGTTGTCAACAATAAGTGGAATACCGTAACGGTGTGCCACCTTAGCGTAAAGTTCGATATCGAGCACGCAGAGGGCAGGGTTTGCAATTGTCTCACCAAACACAGCCTTTGTGTTAGGACGGATGGCTGCCTCCAGCTCCTCCTCTGTGCAGTTTGGAGCAACAAAGGTAAAATCAATGCCCATACGCTTCATTGTAACGGCGAAGAGATTATAGCTTCCACCGTAAATTGCCGATGAGGAAACCACGTGGTCGCCACAGGACGCAATATTGAACACTGCGAAGAAGTTCGCAGCCTGACCCGAGGAGGTCAGCATCGCAGCCGAGCCACCCTCAAGGGCGCAAATACGGGCTGCAACCGTATCACATGTGGGGTTCTGCAGACGGGAGTAGAAATATCCCGACGCCTCAAGGTCGAACAGCTTTCCCATATCCTCGCTTGTGGCATACTTAAAGGTCGTGCTCTGCACAATCGGGATCTGCCTCGGCTCGCCACTTGCAGGCGAATATCCCCCCTGCACACACTTAGTCTCAATTCTCAAATCTTTCTTGCTCATATCATCTACCTCTTCAGGAAAAATCTTTTTACTATCTTTAAATTTTATCATATACAAAAAGATTTGTCAATATAAATAAAATTTAAAATTTTGAATTGATTTTCCTACCATTCATGATGACAGATTGGCGAGTTATTTTACTTTCCGGTTGCTTCAAGGAAGAACTGCGTAGCGAATTTTACGCCTTTGATAAAGGCTTCTTTTCGTTCGATTTCTATGAGATTTGACATATAATCCTCATAAGAAAAGAACAATCTTTTCTGCTCGTCGTTTAATGTTTTCAAAAGATTATCTTTTTGGTTTTCTGTAATGCAGAATATCGTTTTTTCATCTTCGCTTGAAGTAATATTGAAGCTTTCAAGCATCTCCCATAAGCTTTTTAAGTTGTATTGCATAACAGCTCCTTTCCTCTTTTGTTTTAATTATACAACCGATGAGTTGTAAAGTCAATACAATTCATTAATTGTATGATAAAATTTTCAAAAAAGATATGGAGATGCTATGTTTATGTATAAAAGAATTAGAGATATGCGAGAGGATAATGATAAGACTCAAGCGCAGATTGCTGAAATACTTGGAATTAAGCAGCAACAGTATTCAAGATATGAAAACGGAACTGATGAAATTCCACTTCATTATATTATCGTTTTAGCAAGATATTACAATGTATCCCTTGACTATCTTGTAGGACTGATTGATACGCCGAGAAAATTAAATTAAGAAATACAAAAACCACTCTAGGTTTCACTTCATTCCTCGAGTGGTTTTACTTATTATTAGTTTTATTAGTTAAAATAAATTCGAATTTCGAATTTTGAATTTCAAATTCCTTACACGTACAGCTCCACGGCTACGTTGAGCTTGCCTTTTTTGGACAGTGAACGGGTGCCGTGGTAGATGAATCTGCCGTGGTGGCGAACGCTGATTTTTTCGTTTGGCTTCGGGGTGTATGAGGGGCTGTCGA
>JAFTON010000137.1 GCA_017463765.1 Clostridia bacterium
AGTTTTTTCTCAATGTGTTTGACAAGAACTTCACTTTTCAGTGTTTTCTTAATTTTAAGTTGTTCAATTTTCAAGGATCAATTTGCTCACAAGGTTGTAAGCTTTTCTATTATACTACATCATTCCTCAATTGTCAACCCCTTTTTAAGATTTTTTTACATTTTTTGAATTATTGTGCAAGATTTATAGAATAATTAATAAAAGGAGGTGGTTTTTTGACGTCTATTGTAGTAAGAACGGTGATAATTTACATTCTTTTATCCTTCTCGCTAAGAATTATGGGAAAAAGGCAGCTTGGCGAGCTTGATGTAGGAGAGCTTGTCTCTACACTGCTGATCTCTGAAATAGCTTCTATTCCAATTGATGATCCCGACATCCCCTTGCTAAATGCGATTATTCCCATCTTGTTTATACTCGCAATAGAGATAATTCTATCAACAGTAAAAAACAAATCAGAAAAAATGAAAAAGCTTATAGAGGGAAAGCCCGAGTATATAATATATAAAGGTAGACTTTTGCAAAAGACTCTCAGCAATAACCGAATATCAATTAACGAGCTTCTTTCCGAAATGCGAATACAGGGAATAGGTGATATTGAGGAGATATACTATGCTGCAATCGAGCAGAACGGCTCACTTTCCCTGATAAAAAAGGATGATGCAAATATGGCACACGCAATCGTGATTGACGGTAAGATTATAGACGGAAATCTTACGGCTCACGGCTATGACGAAAATTGGCTTAAGAAACGGCTTGATGAACATGGCGCAAGACTGCATGACGTATTTCTTATGACAATCAATGATGAAGGAAAGATAAATATTATACTTCGGGAGGAGGAAGCTTGAATTTATAAATATCATGTGAAAGGGACGGTCATATAAATGAAAGAAAAGATACTATCCATAGCGCTTTTGATCCTGGTTATCACCTTCGTTACGGTTAATACAGTAATCTTGAACCATCAAATTGAAAAAATAACAAAAGAAGTTAACGCTCTTAAAATCGATAGCGAAAACTCCGAGTACGATGCCAAAAAAATATATGATGATTTTATGAAAAAGGAAAAATACATGAGCCTTACCGTAAGCCACGATGACCTTACCAGTATTGAAGATTGTTTTGTCGAAATGATAGGATATATTTCCGTGGGCAACATGTCTGATGCAGAGGTAACGAAAAGTCGCCTGATCAGCTATCTTGAGCATCTCGGGCGACTATCGGGTTTTAATATTGATGCTGTTATCTGAATTCGGTCATATCTGCGAAATATGCTTTAAGGCGTAATATTTCATAATGCTCAGAAGTCAGATCGGGATCAGAGAGCAAACCGCCCTTTTCCTTAAGATATTTTACAATATACTCAGGGTTAAGGAAAGATGAAGGATCGGCAGAAAGAATAGCGTCGACAACTATACTGTTCCCTACTCTCGTTGCGTTTGCACTCTTTATTAGAGGGCGAATATCAATGGTTTTATCCGAATTTTTCTTAACCACTTCAACGGTATCTGCCAAAAGAAGCTGATTTGAGCGAAGAACAAGCTCGTCATCTATCTCCACCGGAGTTAAGGTAATACGGTAGGACATCCACTTAAGGTCGGTAAACTTGCTCTCGGGATAGTATGCCTCGATTATCTGCATCTCGCTTGTCATATTTGCATTGATGCGTGCCATAGCCTCTTCAGGCTCGATATATTCGGACATACGGATATCCATAAACTCGCACTCACTCTCGGTTCCGATGGAAAGAGGCGCTGCAAATATCATTTTTGGCTTCGGATTAAAGCCTTCGGTATACCACAAAGGGAGCTTGGAACGAACGATTACCTTATGCATTGTACGGACAAGGTCCAGATGAGATATATACTGCAAACTGCCTCGTTTTATAAACTTAAAACGAAGAAAACGCTTGGTTTCATTTACTTGCACCATTTGTTCTTACCTCCAAGCTTATTTGCTCCACAGCCACTGCAATGTTCTGCACAAGAAGGTGTGGTCTCGCCTTCATATGCCTTGTTTCTCTCACGAAGGAGGAAATTCTTGGTCACGCCCACGTCGATAATATCCCAAGGCAAAACCTCGTCAAGACCAAATCCTCTCGAGGTGTAGAAGTCGGGATCAACGCCACATTTTTCAAATGCCTCGATCCAGAGATCATAGTTAAAGAACTCGTCCCATGCATCAAGCATCTGTCCCTTATCGGCAAGGTATGCGATTGCCGGAGCAAGACGGCGATCTCCCCTGGCAAGCACTGCCTCAATAAAGGAAACCTTAGCATCATGGTAGGCGTACTTTATACGGCGATCGGTTATAGCCGACTTAAGCAGCTCCTGCTTTCTCATAAGCTCGCTATAGGTATCCTGCTTTTCCCACTGGAATGGAGTGAAGGGCTTAGGTACAAAGCAGGAAACGCTCACGGTAACACCCAGTCCCTTAGGGCGTTCGGGCTTTGGCATAGCGTAATACTGATCCACAACCTTTTTCGCCAATGCAGCAATGCCGAGAATATCCTCATCGGTCTCGGTAGGAAGTCCATTCATAAAGTAAAGCTTTACGTTGCTCTTGCCACCACGGAATGCAATGCCTACAGAACGCATAAGATCTTCCTCGGTAACGTTTTTATTAATAACGTCACGCAGTCTCTGAGTTCCTGCCTCGGGAGCAAAGGTAATACCACCGGTTCTTACAGAAGAAACCTTTCTCATCAGCTCATCCGAGAAGCTGTCAATACGCAATGAAGGAAGTGACAGGCTTACGTGGGACTTATCCGTCCATTCAAGAAGGCTGTCGGTCAGTGCAGGAAGCTCTGAATAATCGCTTATCGAAAGCGAAATAAGTGATATCTCATCATATCCGGTATTATCGTAAAGACATTTTGCCTGCTTGCAGAGTGTCTCCACAGATTTTTCTCTGACGGGACGGTAAACCATTCCTGCCTGGCAGAAACGGCAGCCACGTATACAGCCACGGTAAACCTCCAGAACAATTCTGTCATGTACCGTTTCGATATATGGCATTACAAGCTTCTCGGGATATGAGGCAGTGTCCATATCCTCAATGATACGCTTTTTAATCTTTTTCGGAACATCATCGTAAAGAGGCTTATACTCCTTTATCGTTCCGTCATCGTTATAGGAAACCTCATAAAGCGAGGGAATATATACACCGTCAATATGAGAAGCTGCACGAAGGAATGCCGATCTTGTATAGCTGCCGTCCTTCTTCATTTTATCATAGAGATGGCATATTTCAAGCAATACTTCCTCGCCCTCTCCTACGTTTATCAGGTCAAAGAAATCTGCAACAGGCTCCGAGTTATAGACACAAGGGCCACCACCGATGATTATAGGACAGTCCTCTGCCCTATCCTTTGCCCAAAGGGGAAAGCCTGCAAGCTTAAGCATCGCAAGGACAGTGGTATAGCACATCTCATATTGAAGAGAAAACGCAACCATATCAAAGCTGTCGAGAGAATCTCCACTCTCAACTGCGCAAAGAGGAATATTATATTCCTCCATCTTTTCTTTCATATCAGTCCAGGGAGCATAAACACGCTCGCACCAAACGTCCTTATCCTTATTAAGCACGTCATAAAGAATTCTGACACCAAGGTTGGACATGCCTATCTCATAGGTGTCGGGGAAACAGAAGGCAAAGCGACAGCTTACCTCATCCTTATTCTTTATAACACTGTTAAATTCACCACCGATATATCTGCCGGGCTTCGAAACCGACTTCAGTACCGAGGAGATATTATTATTTTGCATTGAAAAAACGTCCTTTCGGTAAATGTTCGTGCCACCCTTACGGATGGCACGAATTGTATTATAGAGCTATAAATCACTGCTCTTCATTCTTCTTTTTAGCATCTTTAAGGAAGCTCACCTTGCTCAAAACTCTAACTGCAAGGCACCAGATTACCTGCCACAGGGCTGCCGCGAGAACGGTAACTCTGCCAAAGCCGATAATTGAGAGAATAAGCGCCAGCACAAGACCGGATGCCATAGCGCAAAGCTCGGCAAATCTTACGTGAAGCGCGAACTTCTTGTACTTCTTTGCGAGAACGATCATGCTTGCCGCATCAAGCTTATCACCGTACGTAGCCATGCTTGCGCTGACACGGGGATAAACCGTCTCTTCCTTGAGAGGCTTATAGAGCTTAACCACGCGAATACTGCCCGCAC
>JAFTON010000138.1 GCA_017463765.1 Clostridia bacterium
AAACGCAAAACAATTCACGATGCGTAGCATCAATTCACGGCGAAGCGCAACTCACGTCAGATCATAAACGCTTCTCATCTGAAGCAGATCCTTAAGATGATAGGAGGTTTCAATTCCACCCGTAACGGTGAAGTTTATTTTCACGGGTGCGTCGGAGGTGAGGTCGAAGTAATTATCCTCGAACACCACGTCAACACCGTCGAAGTCAAGCTCCATATCCTTTACAAAAACGTCGGAGGACAGCGTTATGCTGAAGCGTCTGTCTGCACCGGTAATAACCGACTTTATCTTCGGCTTTTTAAACCTGAAGTGCTTCTCGGGTACGAACAGCATCGTTCCTCTTCCGAGAGTGAATGAGCCCTCCTTGATGAAATATTCAATATAATAATCTCTCTCGTTACCCGAAACGTACTTAGCTATATCGTCGGTATGAATGACGGATGAGGTCATTGAGCCTATCTCGCAATCGACAGTGCCCTTATATACCGTAATATTGGACGCGTTGGCAATACGGTACTCCAGAGTACCGATACAGTCGATTTTACGCTGGCTGGATGCCGAGAAGGTTAGCTTGCCATCCTTGTAGTCGGCATAAACGGTAATAGGCGCAAAGTGGCGTGCCGAATAATACTGCAGTGGCTTCCATCTGCCACGGCAATCAATTGCAGATGGGGAAACGGTCATCTCACGGTCGGCAATACGGTAGAAAATACCACGCCCACTGCCACCGAGCGAGAGTCTGGCATCCTTTATCACCTCACCAACCTTATGTGCCGAGGCAAGCGCCGATGCGTAAGCAAATGCCGACAGATCGGCAGGATAGGGATAGCGCTCTGCAACCGACAGAAGCATAACACGGATTGCCCCCTCATCGCTTATCGCCTCGATGGAATAAGAGAACAGACCTCTCTCCTCCTCGGGTATCGCGGCACGAAGGGTTTTCATAGAAGGCAGCGAGGGCATACCCACATATGTAGGCTGCTCACGCAGCTCTCTGATGCTCATATCCGGCAGCACAGAGGAAAGTCTATATGTATCATCACTACGATCCCCCTCGCCGATAAGGTCGATAAGACAGAGGGAGGGATGGTTCGATCTATGCTTTATTGACTCCACGGCAGAGGTATCAAGGGTTGAATGCTCCTCGATAACCATAATTCCGTGAACGTCGCACATTTCGTAAAACTTCCCTGTGGGATGGGGAGCACCCAGAGGAATAAGCAGACAGTTATAGCCTGCCATAGAGGCAGCAGTAACGATAGCGGCCTCCTTCTCGTTTGTAATTTTCAGGTCAGGATCACCGTCGGGAATATACACTGCACCCATCGGGAGCACACGGCATCCATTGATAAGAAGGCTGCCTCCATCACCCTTTTCGGCAGTTCTCAGACCCAGGCGTATATCAACGCTGTCCTCAATATCCCTGTCGCCGTAAAGGCTTATCGTAAGACGGTAAAGATTTTGTACGCCCTGACCCTTCGGCCACCAATAAAGAGGATTGGCAACGGTTATGCTGCCCTGACCCTTCGTAAGCCCGGCATAATAAAGCTGACCCGAGGGCGAGGTAAGGGTTGCAACGGCACGCACGCTTGTGGGGTCACCGATAAGACCGAGATTTATACTTAGCTTTACCGACCCCTCCTCATGCTGCTGGGAGAGCGAGGCTGTATCGATTATTGCACTTGAGAAACGGAGAATTTCCACCGTCTCGGACATTCCTGCGTAAAGGAGATTTTCGGTATCCGAGTCAAGACGTATGGAAAGACGGTTGTTTCCCTTTGAAAGAAGGTCCGACGCATCGAAATTATATACAGGTGTGACACCGTCGGTCTCGCCTAAAAGCTTATCGCCGATATAGATTTTCGCAGCCCTGTCAAGTCCCCTTACACGCAGATAGAAATTGCGCATGGCGAGAGCTGCATCATCAACGTAAATATCGCTCTCGAAGGATATCTGCCCGTCAAGCCCCTCGGTATCCACACCCTCAGCCGAAAGCACAGATTTTACCGAAAACGGAACGCTGCAAGGGTAGCTTTCTCCACCGTAAATAAGCTCAAAATTCTTTATTTCTCGTCTTACCATCTTGTTTCTCCTTTTATTTTTTGATGCTTAAGCATCAATTCACGCCGAAGGCAATTCACCTTTTGCAAACGCAAAACAATTCACGAAAGCATCAGCTTTCAATTCACGCCGAAGGCAATTCACGTGCCAACGGCACAATTCACGTTTTGCAAAAGCAAAACAATTCACGAAAGCATCAGCTTTCAATTCACGCACGAAGTGCAATTCACGCCGAAGGCAATTCACCTTCTGCCAACTCGTCTGACCCTTACCGTCAGGGGCGCGCCCTCATGATGAGCACGAAGCACCGAGGCAATCTCTGCCCCACCCTCATTGGTGAAGATAATATGCTTTGAATGCAGGCCATAGGACTTAAGCTCCTCGCGCCTGTCACCCATATAGGTCGGGATGCTGTTAAGAATTATATTTCTATGCTCCCACTCACGCATCATTGGGAATTTTTCACCCTTACGGTCGGTGAGAGCAGCCTTGTTACATTTTTCGCAGCCGAAGTTCTCGCTGATAAAGCAACGCTCGGTAATCATCAACGGTATGCGTCCGTAGGTGATAATTCCACCACCGATATCCCTCGCCTTCGGCAGAGTCAGCTCGGGCGAAAGAATAAGATGCTCAACGCCCATCTCACGATAGGCACGCTTGCTCTCCAGGTTGGTAACGTTCAGCCTGAAGTCACCAAAAACCTTAAATCCGATAGCTCGCGCAAGGCTGATTTGCCCGATATTGCCAACTAAAGCGTACATTACACCTAATTCGCGCAGTTTTTGCAGCTCGGAAATCAGACCTTCAAGCTGACTGTCAAAAACAACCGGTGGAAGATAAACTCCACCTGCACGGCGAAAAGATGCGACAGATGCCGTATGTGGCAG
>JAFTON010000139.1 GCA_017463765.1 Clostridia bacterium
ACCAATCACCCGAGAACACAGAGTCGGGCTTGATATGGTTAAAATCTCCGTTTGCTCCCACTCGACGTAGGGAACTACGCCTTCGGGTCGCAAGCGAAAATTTTTCCTCAAACCAACCACCCGAGAATACAGAGTCGGGCTTGGTATGGTTAAAATCTCCGTTTGCTCCCACTCGAAAGAAAAAAATTAATACAAATAATCAAACTACTTTTATTTTTTATATCACTTGGCAAAATATATGTGATATAAATATAAGGATTTAATATAGATAAATGAAAAAGAAAAAAGATTTTGCTAAATTTACTAAAAGAAACACTCACAAAAGACGCTCGAAGGAGCAGGCAAGGCGTGAGCTGATGAAGGCTGTTCGCGAGACAAACGTAAATTATGACGGTGTTAAGATACGCGATATTGATCTTGGCCGTGGACGTGATATTGAGAAGAGCAGAAGCATCACTGCCAGAGGCATATATTCGGGGTCTAAGAGCAGCTATGGCTTCGTTACGCTTGAGACGGGCGAGAGGGATATTTTCATTCCCGGTGGCTCAAGTCGTGGTGCTATAGACGGTGATTTTGTTGAGATTGTTTACCACAAGTACAGGAGCCTCAATGGTGAGGAAAAGACCGAGGGCAGAGTGGTTAAAATTGTAGAGATTGGCAGAAGAACTGTAATCGGTACACTTTGCGAGGAGCTTCGCCGTCATGGAAGACGTTATTTCCGTAGCTTTTATATTCAGCCGGATGACGCTAAAATATCAACCGTATTTCCCGTCAGGGATCTTGGTGGCGCCAGACTCGGTGAGAAGGTAGAGGCGCTTATTCTTCGTGACGGTACAGGCGAGCCATCCTGCGATATAATCCGTGTATTTGGTGGCGCAGAGGATAAGGATGCGAACTATGAGGCGATTCTTTCCGAGTGCGAGATTGTTACCGAATTTACTCCCGAGGAGCTAAGGCAGGCAGAAGAAATGGCTGCCGAGCCTATATCATTTGACGGTCGCGAGGATCTGACGGGCGAAACAATTTTCACCATTGACGGTGAGGGTGCCAAGGACCTTGATGACGCTATCTCAATTCGTAGACTTCCCGGAGGTGGCTTTAAGCTTGGAGTTCATATCGCCGACGTTTCATATTACGTCAGAGAGCGCACAGCTCTCGACCGTTCGGTAATGCAGCGTGGCACAAGCGTTTATTTCACCGACAAGGTTGTTCCCATGCTGCCTGTGGCGCTTTCTAACGGCGCCTGCTCTCTTAATGCAGGAGAAGAAAAATATGCAATCAGTGCGAAAATTTCTATTGATAAGGACGGTAGCATTACCGATCTGAAGCTTAGTCCGTCGGTGATTTGCAGCCGTGTCAGAGGAGTATATTCGGAGGTTAACGAGCTTCTCTCGGGCAATGCGCCTAAAGAGATAAAGAAAAAATATAGTTCTGTTGCTCAAAGCCTTGAAAAAATGCGCGAGCTTTATAATATTCTTCTTGAGAAAAGTCTGAAGCGTGGTGCAATAGATTTTGACAGTGACGAGGCAGTGATTATTCTTGATGAAAACGGCACTCCTACAGCTATAGAAAGACGACAGAGAGGTCTGTCCGAGAGAATGATCGAGCAGTTTATGATAACTGCAAACGAGGCTGTGGCAGCCTATCTTCACCGTAATGGAATTCCATGCGTATACCGTATTCACGAGACGCCACCCCCCGACCATTTTGAGTCCTTCCTCTCCTATCTTGAGAGTCTGGGATTTGATGTCAGGGAGCTCAGAAAAAAGGATCCCACGCCGAAGGATCTCTCGGCTATTCTCGCTAAGGCTGAGGAGAAGGGACTCTCAGCGCCTGTTTCCTATACAATGCTTCGGGCTATGGCAAAGGCGAAGTACTCCGAGGAGAAGCTTGGCCACTTCGGTCTGGGTATCGAGGATTACTGTCATTTCACCTCGCCCATACGACGCCTTTCCGACCTTGCAACGCACAGAATTATCAGGCGTGTACTCTTTGAGGGAAAGCGTGCCGAGCTCTATCACTCATATGCTAAGAGGGCTGCTGCAGCTGCAAGCGAAGGAGAAATACGCGCCATAACTGCCGAGAGACGAATCGAAGATATGTATAAGGTAATGTTTATGGCAGACCGTATTGGCGAAAGCTTTGAAGCCACAATAAGCTCTATTACCTCCTTCGGTATGTTCTGTACCCTTGATAACACCTGTGAGGGACTTGTCCCCATAAGCGAGCTTGACGGGGTATTTACCTTTGATGAGAGAAATCTCACCCTCAGATCGAGACACAGAACCTATCGTATAGCCGAAAGGATAACCGTTCGTCTTGAGGAGGCAAATATGATCCGTGGTAAGCTTCGTTTTTCTGTAGCAGAGACAATCTGACAACAATTATTTACATTATTATAAGAAAGGAAGAGAAAATGAGGAAAAACATAAATATTCTTACTTCTTGCTATAC
>JAFTON010000140.1 GCA_017463765.1 Clostridia bacterium
TCAGGGGGCTTGTGTTTTATCTTGTACAGCTTGCCACCAATGGAGTGGTTTTCCCCACGCTGTTTTTGTTTCTTGCAAAAAAGCTGGAACAGATAAAATCTACGTTAAGACTTTAAATAATCATAAAATCCACCAAAATGTAAAGTATAGATTACATAATGGTGGATATTTTTTGCTTTTACAAAATATACGATTACATTTCTTGCGAAAAAGTTTACAGTTTTAATAGCAAAAAATTACACTTTGGTTGTTGACAACAGAATTAAAACTATCTATAATATTTATAAGAAAAATTACATATACGATGGTTTGTTAATTAAAATTGCGACTAAGAATCGAGGCGTGAAAATGAGAAAAATCGTTATTATCGGTGGTGGTGTTGCCGGTCTCAGTGCCGGAATTTATGCCCGACTTGCCGGATATGATGCAGAGATTTATGAGAAGCATTTCGTTCCCGGTGGAAATCTGACAGGCTGGCAGAGGGGCGAGTATCATATCGATAACTGTATCCATTGGTTGACCGGAACAAATGAGAATTCCTCGCTTCATCAGATGTGGGTCGATCTCGGTGTTCTTGGCGACGGGGTTGGTATCCTTCAGGGAAACAGTCTTTTTACCTGTGACAGAGACGGTGTGCGTGTTTGCCTGCCACCTTCACTTCCCGAGCTTCGTGAGGGAATGCTTCGCGTTTCTCCCGAGGATAAGGCAGAGATAAACAGGTTTTGTAATGCCATTGAGCTTGTTATGGCGGCAGATAATATTGCAGGCGAGGGCTGTGACGAGGGAGTTTCAATCGGTAGAGTGCTTCGTGGCGCATTTCCTATCCTGAAATATTTAGGACTCACCACAAGTCAGCTTGCAAGGCGATTTAAAAGTACTGCACTTCAGAGCTTTATTACAGGCTTCTGGGGAGATGATTTTGGTGCATTTGCGCTGATTTTCGTTTTTGCTACCTACTGTGGCAGGAACGGTGCACTTCCCGAGGGTGGCTCGCTTAAGACAGCGAAAAGACTTGCCGAGAGGTTTGAGTCGCTGGGTGGCAGGCTGTATCTTAATCGTGAGGCAGTGAAGGTTAATCTGGAGGGAGGTCGCGCTGTGTCGGTCAGCTTCTCCGACGGATCGGTTGCTTCGGGGGACTATATAATACTTACAACCGATACGGCTGTAACCTTTGGCAAGCTGCTTGACGTCCCGATGCCAAAGAAGCTGAGAAAACACTATGACAACCCGAAGCTGCGCCGTTTTTCAGCATATCACGCAGCCTTCTCCTGCGACCTTGCCGAGCTGCCCTTTGAGGGGGATCTTATTTTCGACGTCCCGAAGGAATATGTTGATACACTTGGTACAAAGCAGCTTATACTGCGCGAGTTTTCACACGAGCCCTCATATGCTCCCGAGGCTAAAAACATTCTTCAGACGCTCACCTTCTGCTTTGATGAGGACTGCGTCGATTTTATCAGGCTGAGAAATGAAAACAAAGAGGCGTATAATCTAAAAAAGCAGCATCTTGCCGGAATACTGCAGATGCTTATTGAGGAGCACTGTCCCACTCTTAAAGGCAGACTTTCGCTTATTGATTTCTGGACACCGGCAAGCTATGAGAGGTTTATCGGCTCGGAGGTTGGCTCATTTATGAGCTTCGCAATCCCCGAGAGCTTTATTCCCATACCCCTCGACTGTGCTGTTGATGGAGTGAAAAATCTCTTTATTGCAACCCAGTGGCAGCAATCACCCGGTGGACTTCCTGTAGCTGCATCGCAGGGTAAGGCTGCCATAGAAAAAATCAAAAAACTTGAAAAGAAAAAATAAAAAATGAAACGACTATCCCTTCGAAAAAACTCCGGGATAGTCGTTTTTTGACAACAAAAATTTACATAACTACATCAATCAACACAATTAATGGGCTGCGTGAAGAGATACGCCTGTGATCTTCGGTGATTCGGTAACCTTGCCATCGTCGGAAACAGTGATGCTGTCGAGCAGATTTTCAAGTCCGTCAAGCTCGGTTATTCTTCCGAATGCAGCATACTGTCCCTTAAGGGAGGAGTTGTTCTTTGTCAGAACGAAGAACTGACCGTATGCAGAGTTGTACTCAGAGCCTCTCGCCATACAAAGAACACCCTTCTTCATAGGAATCTTGTTTTCAACACCGTTGTCTGCAAACTCGCCCTTAATGCCCTCAACGCCTTCAACGTCCTTGCCGAAATAGAGCAGCTCGTCGATAAGGCTGTTTGCACTTCGACCGTCAAAGTGTCCGTCCTCACAAAGCTTACGGAAGTGCTTTACGGTTTCGGGAGCATCATTGCCATAGAGCTCAATATGAAGCGAGCTGCCGTTGTCAAAATTAAA
>JAFTON010000141.1 GCA_017463765.1 Clostridia bacterium
GATGCTGAGGATTGTAGAATACCTCGTTTGCAGTTCCATATTCTACGATCTTACCTGCATACATAACGGCAATTCTGTCAGCCATGTTAGCAACAACGCCCAAATCGTGGGTGATGAAGATAATAGAAAGGTTGTGCTCGCGCTTAAGTCTGTTAATAAGCTCAAGAATCTGCGCCTGAATTGTAACGTCAAGAGCAGTGGTAGGCTCGTCACAGATAAGAATATCGGGGTTAGCCGAAAGTGCGATTGCAATAACGATTCTCTGTCTCATACCACCGGAGAATTCGAAGGGATACTGTCTGAAACGGATTCTCGCCTCAGGAATACCAACCTCCTCCATAAGCTTTATCGCTTTTTCCTTTGCGATACTGGGAGTAAGAGTATATACAACCTGAGATGCCTTTTCCTTAAGATAGTCAATTATTTCAACACAGCGCTTATCAAGATCAAGCTTGGTATCATTGACAACGTCTGCCTTAAACTTGTTAAGCACACGGGAAATAACCGTAACGATAGCCTCAATCTGCTTTTCGGGTTCAACAACAGACTTGGGAACGATCTTCCAGTCCACATTCTTACCCTTAGCAATCATAGCATCTCTCTTCGCAGTCTGACGTGCAAAGCGCTCCTCCTCCTTAGGATTGTTCTTAAGATAGAAGAAGTACTTGTCAACTTCTCTCTCAAGAGCATCGCCGAAGGTGTATGCAATATTGTCCTTGATAACTGCAAGAGGATCGATAGCTGCAAGCACAGACTTGTTAAGATCCTTGCAGATTGCACTTGCCCCTTGTACAGTGAAGCCACCCTTATTGAAGAACTCGATAGCATTTTCAAGGGCAGCAATAGCCTTTTCTTTGCGACCAAGTGTCTTTCTGAGCGAGTGAGCAACAGCTGCCTTCTCAAGCTCGATAAAGGAGTTCATGAAGTCTTCCATAAGGAACTTGAGAGCCATCGCATTTGCCTCCTCAGCAGGCATGCTGCTAAGGTCGGTCTTGGGATTCTTATAAATATAATAACCGATACGGAAGAAGTTGTACTGAGGCTGCTTAAGCATATCCTCAGCAGTAGCCTTAATCCTGCCAAGCACCTCAACGGTGTCAGCAGAAGCACTCTTCTTCGATACGCTCATGGTAACAATGTTCTTAACAGAGTCAACAATAGTTACCTTAGACTTTTCAACACGCTTTACAGCATCAAGTGCAGTAAGATGCGCCTTGATATCATCAAAATAATGGAATGCGAAATACTTGTCATTGATAGACTTAAGCTTACGCTGAACAAGGCTGATTGTAGAAACAACGTCAACCTTCTGATTCTTCTCAGCAAGGAAGAGGAAGTCATCGATAATACCGATCATCTCCTGCGCTGCTGTATAAGAATCGTTATAGCTGTTCTGAAGCTTATTTGCGCAGATATTAAAGCTGTCGAAGGTCTTGATATACTTATCAACCTGTTTAAAGGAAACAGAGAGACCCTCCTCCTCAATAGTCTCCTTCATAATTCCGGAGAGAGAGGAAAGCATTTTATTAAATGCTGTTCGACCTTCCTTACGGTTAGCCTTATTTTTAAGAAGCATAGCCTCGGTAATCTGTTTACCGATACGCATGATAGGGTTAAGCGACGACAGGGGATCCTGGAAGATCATAGCGATCTTATCACCACGAAGCTTATGCATCTCCTCCTCGGGAATACGCATCAGATCCTGACCATCATAAAGAATCTCGCCACCCTCGTGAATAGAGTTAACGGCAGAAATACCCATAATAGCCTTAGAGGTAACCGACTTACCCGAGCCCGACTCACCAACGATCGCAAGGGTCTCACCCTTATAAAGATCGAAGGAAATATCACGAACTGCCTGAACCTTACCTGCGTCTGTACGGAAGGATATTCTTAAATTATTAACTGATAATTTTACTTCTTTATTACTCATACTTAATCCTCCGAACCTCTAAGTGATGGGTTGAATGCGTCTCTGAGTCCGTTACCGAACAGGTTAAAGCTGAGCATCAACAGTACAAGGAACATACAGGGGAAGAATGCAACGTAGGCAGCGCCGGGAATAATGATTGCGCTCTGTCCGGCAGAAATAAGCGTACCTACACTGGTGGTGTTTCCTGCCTCAAGGTTAATAATACCGAGGTAGGAAAGGTTGGTCTCCGAGTATATCATAGAGGGAATTACCAACGCAACACTTGTTACGATTGTACCAAGACCGTTGGGGAAAATGTGCTTGAACATGATTCTTCTGTCGCTTGCACCAAGTGTTCTTGCTGCAAGAACGTATTCCTGATTCTTAAAGCGATA
>JAFTON010000142.1 GCA_017463765.1 Clostridia bacterium
CTTTTTTTGCTACAGCGACATAAATATTATGGAAAAAGCTTATTTCAATTTCCTGAGCTTTGCTGTATTTGCTAAAACGATAAGCGAGCAGTCAGCATCAATTATCTGCTCGGGGTTTACGTTGACGTTGACTTTATCCCCCTTTTTAATAGCAACAACGTTGAATCCGTATTTTTTTCTCAGGTTTAATTCAATAAGGTTCTTGCCACACCACTCGTCCTTTACGTCAATCTCAACCATAGATACGTCCTCGGACAGAGAAATCATATCAATAAAGCCTGAGCTGAGCAGGTTTTTCGCAAGGCGTACTCCGGATTCCTTCTCGGGAAATACCACCCGATCGGCTCCTACGCGAAGCAATATTTTTTGCTGCATCTCGTTGGAACATTTTGCGATAACCGTTTTAACACCTGCCTCCTTGCAAAGCGTTATAGCCATTACGCTTGCCTCAAGGTTGTTCGCCATACAAACGATAACGGTATCAATATTACCGATACCAAGACGGGAGATAACCTCTGCGTCGGTCACGTCGGCACACTTACACATGGGCAGATATGCCACTGAATCATTGACTATTCTTTCATCGCTATCAACAGCGATAACCTCTATGCCGTTTTCTACAAGCTCTTTTGCTACGGCTGTGCCGTATCTGCCAAGTCCAAAGACTGCATAGGTTTTCTTTGCTTTCATATTTTTCTCCTTTATCCTATACTGATATCTTCCGTCGGCTCGGAAATCAGGTTCTGGCTTTCATTTTTACTACCGAGAGCTACTGCCAGCGATATGGGGCCTACCCTGCCGAAATACATAGTTACTATTATAATCAGTTTGCCAAACGTGTTAAGAGTTGCCGTCAGATTTCTTGAAAGGCCGACGGTTGCCGTTGCACTGACTGTTTCATAAATTGCATCAAATGCTGAGACCTCATTCGTTGCCATCAAAAGTATGGATGACGTGATGCATATCATAAGAAATGTTATTCCCACTGCAACTGCTTTTTTCAGCGATCCCTCGGAAATACGTCTGCCGAACATAGTGGCACTGTTTTTGTTACGGATCGTGGAAAATGCAGAGCAAACAAGGACTGCAATTGTTACCGTTTTAATACCACCTGCTGTTCCCACCGGCGAGCCACCGATTATCATTAAGATAAGTGACACCGTGGCAGAAGCGTTGGTAAGATTTTCTTGTGGAACGGAGGCAAAGCCTGCCGTTCTCGTAGTGACAGATTGGAAGAAGGATACCTGAAGCTTATCGAACAGGGACATGCTTCCGATAGTCAACGGGTTGGAATATTCAAAAATAAATATGAGAATTGTACCTGCAACAATCAGTCCTGCAGTAACGCTGATAGCAATCTTGGAGTGTAATGTCAGATGTCTGAATATCTTGCGATTTTTCTCTGAACGGCTCCTTACCACCCGAAGCACGTCCCACCATACGATATAGCCGAGACCACCGAGAATGATTAGCAATGACGTTACAATGTTTATCAAAGGGTTGGTGGCGTAATTACAAAGACTGTTCTCTGCAATAATATCAATTCCTGCGTTACAAAAAGCCGAAACCGAGTTGAACACAGACATCCATATACCCTTCGGACCGAATTCGGGAACTAATACGAGCATATACAGAATAGCGCCCGTACCTTCAATAATCAGAGTACCGAACAGCACGTTTCTGATGAATTTGGCAAGCCCGGACATTGTATTGAGATTGAAGGCGTCCTGAATTAGCAATCGGTCTACGATACCCATTTTTCTGTTCAAAAGGAGCATCAGTCCTGACATAATAGTGATGATACCAAGTCCACCGATCTGTATTAACAGCAGGATTACTACCTGCCCGAACACGCTCCAGGAAGAAACTGTGGGCAGAGTAACAAGTCCGGTTACACAAGTAGAGGTGGTCGCAGTGAAAAGCGCATCAATATAGGGTACTGCTTCACCATCGATAGAGCTGATTGGCAATGCCAAAAGTCCACTTCCCACGAGAATTGTAACGAGAAAGCTGAGCAATATGATCTGCGTGGTTGAGAGTGTGAATTTCTTTTTTCTAACCATAGGATTATCCTCAAAAAAGCATAAAGGAACCAATGTCCTCTGCAGTCAGCTGGTTCAATATCCTCTGCAGTCAGCTGGTTCCATAAAAAATATTTATAATAATTATATCACATTTTTATTTTTCTGTCAATATGTTTTG
>JAFTON010000012.1 GCA_017463765.1 Clostridia bacterium
GCAACGCTACGTTCTGTTATAAATGATTTTAAAAAGCTGTCCACACTTGATTTTTTGTTAAAATACTGTTTTAAGAAAACAGAGGTTGATCATAAGATAGATGCAATCGAAGAGGGATATTTGATTGATGGATTTTTGAAGGTTATTGCTAACCCACACGTGGTCTTTTGTTGGCTGGATTCGGATAATAATTGGCAAGAACAATATATTTCCGATCCCTGTTGGTCAACCAAGGAAGAAGTTTTGCACGATCTAACAAGTATGAACTTTCTGAAATATGGAAAGAAATACGTAGGATTTTTTGGTAGATAATAAATAGGATCACCCTAACAACAAGGCGGTTTGAGAAATCAAGCCGTCCTTGACTTTTTTGTGGTGGTGTGGTATAATTAATATAATCTATCAGTTCAGGGGGATTCATTTTGTGAGTAAAGAGACATATGATTTTTTAAACAACCACTTTAACCTTTTTGAAAAGATTTATAACGAAAGTAAAGATTGTATTGAGATAGTAAAGCCACAGAATGAGTGTAAGATTATAGTTGACTACATTCCCGAAGATGATTTTAGTCCTTACTTAGTATCATGGTCATATCAACATAGACATTTAGTTGATGAGGACGATGTTATTGAATATGTAAATGAAATAATAAATTGTAAAGTTTATGCAATTGAATGTTTTAAAGGGGATACAGCTGTATTTGGAGGCGAAATCAGGATAGATGATTTTGAAGATTTCTCATACGAAACACTGGAAAAGTGGTCAGGATATTTTGGTCATACTAAACTGTTGGATCGTGTTGATACAGTTAAGGTTAGATTTTGGCACGGTGGATTTGATGCAACATTCGCATACGATAAAGATGGAAAACCAACTGTTATTTTACAATGTGATGAATGTGGAAGTAAGTTTATTTTAGCTAAATCGAAAATGATGTCGCTTTGTCCCGAGTGTGCACATATTCTCTTTGGTTATGAAAATTGCAATCATCAATTCAAGGACGGCAAATGCGAATTGTGTCATTGGGACGGAAGTAGAAGCGATTACATCAAGAAGTTGATTAGCAACAATACATAATGCTTTACGTTGATTGCTTTGGCGAAGCTATGGAGATCTTGAAAGGCAAGAAATTTTAAAAAAGCCTTCCCCTTTGCTTGGAGGGGAAGGTGTCACCATAGGTGACGGATGAGGTGTAGAAAAGTTAGCTAACATCCACCTCATCACCTGCTACGCAGGAGCTTCCCCTCGAGGGGAAGCCTATTAAGGACAGCTATCGAAATCAAATCGTTCCGTTTACATTCAAGATAATTTGGCGACTTGATAGAAAATCACAAATAATAAAAGACTTTTCGCATCAAAATGTTTTTTATCCTATAAATTTTTGGTAAAAAGCAGTTTTACGGTTGCAAAAGTCTTTTTTTAGTTGTATAATATAAAAGATATAACAAAACTTGCTATCTTTTAAGATAGCAGGAAAGAGGAAAAATGTATAAAATAGTTAGCAAGAAAATACTTAATCCAACTGTAGTGATGATGGATATTGATGCGCCGCTGGTCGCGAAAAAAGCAGAAGCAGGGCAGTTTATCATTCTTCGCGTTGACTCGGAGGGCGAGAGAATTCCTCTCACAGTCGCAGGATATGACAGAGAGGCAGGAACGGTAAAGATCATATTCCAGATCGTCGGCGCAACAACCGAGAAGCTGAGCCACAAGAACGAGGGCGAATACATAGAGGATTTTGCAGGTCCACTCGGTCTGCCGACTCACCTTGAGGGTCTTAACAACGTGTGTATCGTTGGTGGTGGCGTAGGTTGTGCGATCGCGCTTCCTGTGGCGCAGGCGCTTAAGGCGAAAGGCGCAAAGGTTACCTCAATTATCGGCTTCAGAAGCCGTGATCTCGTTATTCTGGAGGAGGAGTTCGGGGCTGCATCCGACGAGGTTATCGTTATGACAGACGATGGCTCCTATGGCAGACAGGGTAACGTCTGCGTTCCTCTCAACGAGATGTTTGCCTCGGGCAGAGAATTTGACAAGGTTATTACTATCGGTCCCCTTATTATGATGAAATTCGTTGTGGAGGCGACCCGTCCTACCGGAATTCCATGCGACGTGTCTATGAACCCGATTATGATCGACGGCACCGGAATGTGTGGTGGCTGCCGACTTACACTTAATATTGACGGAAAGCGTGTGACCAAGTTCGCCTGCGTTGACGGCCCTGATTTTGACGGCTATCAGGTTGACTTTGACGAGGCTATGCTTCGTGGCGCTGCCTACCGTGACTTCGAGCGTCATTCCTATGAAAGCACCTGCAATCTTTTTAAGAAGGAGGTAAAGTGAGATGGCAAAGGCTAATATGAATCCGAAGAAGAATCCGATGCCCACTCAGGACGCACTCCTTCGTGCACACAACTTTGACGAGGTTGCTCTCGGATATGATGAGGCAACTGCAATAGATGAGGCTCTCCGATGCCTTAATTGCAAGAATATGCCCTGTGTCAGCGGTTGTCCCGTAAATATCCATATCCCCGAGTTTATTGAAAGAATTAAAGAAGGCGACTTTGAAGGCGCATACCAGATAATTGCAAAAAGCTCTACCCTCCCTGCAGTATGTGGCAGAGTTTGTCCCCAGGAAACGCAGTGCGAAGCAAAGTGCGTCAGGGGTATAAAGGGCGAGCCGGTCGGAATTGGCAGACTTGAAAGATTTGTTGCAGATTGGCATAATATGCACTCTGACGTCGCTCCCGAATGCCTGCCGAATAACGGTCACAAAGTCGCTGTCGTAGGATCGGGTCCCTCCGGTCTTACCTGCGCAGGCGATCTTGCTAAGGCTGGTTATTCGGTAACCGTCTACGAGGCGCTTCATACTGCAGGTGGCGTGCTTGTATACGGTATTCCCGAGTTCCGTCTGCCGAAGGCGATTGTTCAGAAGGAGGTAGACACCCTGAAGGCTATGGGCGTTGAGATCGTGACAAACGTTGTTATCGGTAAGACTCTGACGGTTGACGAGCTCTTTGATATGGGCTATGAGGCTGTGTTTATCGGCTCTGGCGCAGGTCTTCCCAACTTTATGGGTATTCCCGGCGAGGCACTTTGTGGCGTTTATTCGGCAAACGAGTATCTCACCCGTTCCAATCTTATGAAGGCATATCTTGACAGCCCCGAAACTCCCATTATGAAGGGTGGCAAGGTAGCAGTTGTCGGTGGTGGAAACGTTGCGATGGACGCTGCCAGAACTGCGCTTCGCCTCGGAGCAGAGAAGGTGTATATCGTATACCGTCGCTCTATGGATGAGCTTCCTGCAAGGCGTGAGGAGGTAGAGCATGCAGAGGAGGAGGGAATCGAGTTCCGTCTGCTCTGTAACCCCGTGGAGATTCTCGGCTACAATAACCCCGATGACAGGAGCGACCCGAAGAACGGCTTCGTTACCGGAATGAAATGCATTCGTATGGAGCTTGGCGAGCCTGATGAGCGTGGCAGACGCAGACCCGTAGCGATTCCCGATAGCGAGTTCACACTCGATGTGGATACGGTGATTATGTCTATCGGTACCTCTCCCAACCCCCTTATCAAGTCTACTACCGAAGGACTTGAGGTCAACCGTTGGGGTGGCATTATCGTCACCGAGGACGGCGCAACCACAAAGGCAGGCGTATACGCAGGAGGCGACGCCGTAACAGGCGCAGCAACCGTAATCTCTGCAATGGGCGCAGGTAAGATCGCTGCAAAAGCGATTGATGAGTACTTACGTAAGTAATTTTGCACAATTCATAAAACTTTTTAGCATACAGAAATAGTCTTTTCTGCGTTGCGTATTGCTTCTAAAGGGAAAACAGAGCCATAAGGTTCGCAGAATAATGAAAGTTTACAGAACAGATAGGGCGGTTTGGGTAAAAATCCAAGCTGTCCTATTTACATTTTGCAGATTTTGTGATATAATAAAAAAAGATTAGGAAACCAATCGATAAACTTGAATTTGACGGAGAGCAAAAAATGGCAGCAATAAACATAAATCCTAAACAACTATACGAGGGATGTATTCAAGCAGCATTAACGCATGCCATCGCTGTAGGAATGTATCCTGAATTAAATCACGAACATTCGTGGGATGGTATAAATTATTGTACAAATGACTCTCAAAGTTGCAGAGCAACTATTACTTTTCACAATGAATACATTATTGCTGTTTTTCAAAGTATTGATAAAGTAGATAAGCATATAGATGCTTTGGATTTCTTCGATGGAGCACCTAAAGAAATAATAGAAATTGCCGAAAATGAAGCTCTGCAATATGTATTAGATGAAGATATCAATGGTCTTGCAAAACCTGTTGTTACAGCGGCTTTCTGGGGAACTTGGGATCAACTGAATAGTGTGCAGTCTTTTGATTCTATTATCGAAAATGGAGGTTATTTAATTCGTTCACAATTACTGCCTTATAATGATGCTATGGTTAAATGGCGTGACTATTACAATTTGGATTCAAAACAGATTTCGTTGATTCAAAAATTGTTTAATGCAAAGATTGGTTCAAATGAAAAATTGTTTATTTTGCACGAGGATGAAATTGAGTTATTATATGGGGATACAGATGAATGTCTTGCTTCGTTAGGAGAGTTGAATATTTTCAAAGCTAAATAATTTCCAATTTGTTGAGCAGAATAGTATAGTAAACAGATAGCCACGGCTTCACACGAGCCGTGGATTTTTAATTTAATACCGGGAAAAAGGATAGTAGCTTGAGTTATGAGTTATTTTTTTACTATAGTAAGAATATACGCAGTAAATCTGCAGATTTTTGACAGGCAAAGAATAACGAAAGGGGTGAAAAAAGCAAGGATTGACAAGGGATTTTGTTTTTATCCTTGACAGCCACTAAAAATAATGCTAAAATGTATTTGTAATAATATGCAAATTTTCTTTCGGGAGAGTAAAGACTATGAAATCCATAAGAGACATATACAAGATAGGCAAGGGGCCGTCCTCGTCGCACACGATGGGGCCTGCGAAGGCGATGAGCATCTACGTCAGCGAGCATCCCGATGCAGAGAGCTACAGAGTTGTGCTGTTCGGCAGTCTTGCCGATACGGGCAAGGGACACGGCACCGACAAGGCGATTGATGCTGCAACCGATAAGGCTGTTGAGATTATCTTCAACACCACCGACCGTGAGCTGCCACACGAAAACACTATGGACATCTATTCGATAATTGGTGGCGAGCCCTGCGACAAAATGCGCGTTATGAGCGTTGGTGGTGGCGATATCGAGATCGAGGGCAGAGAAGGTGAGGGCGTTTCAAACGTATATCCACAGAACAGCTTCTCGGCTATTTCGGAATACTGCAAGGCGAATGAAATCAGGCTTTCGGACTACGTTTTTATGCGCGAGGGGGAAGGTATACGCGAATTCTTGCTTGACGTATGGACGGTTATGAAGAACGCAATTCACGAGGGACTTACCACCTCGGGAATTCTTCCGGGTGGGCTTGAGGTTGAGAGAAAGGCGCAGTACCTCTACAATCAGCGTCATATTGACGAGAGCCCCGTCACACGTGAGAACCGTATTGTTTGTGCGTATGCCTATGCCGTAAGCGAGCAGAATGCCGACAACGGAACGATCGTTACTGCGCCTACCTGTGGAGCCTGCGCAGTGCTTCCCTCGGTGCTTCGTTATATGCAGGAGAAGCACAGCTTTTCCGATGAACAGATACTGAAGGCTCTTGCCGTTGCAGGACTTATCGGCACGCTTACCAAGACAAATGCCTCTATAAGTGGTGCTGAATGTGGCTGTCAGGCAGAGATCGGTACTGCCTGTTCTATGGCTGCTGCTGCGCTTGGCGAGCTTTTTGAAATGGGAATTGATCAGATAGAGTATTCTGCCGAGATCGCCTTTGAGCATCATCTCGGACTTACCTGCGACCCCATATGTGGACTTGTGCAGATTCCCTGCATTGAGCGTAATGCCGTTGCTGCTATGAGAGCGATTAACGCAGTCAGCCTTGCGAACTTCCTTTCGGGCTCGAGAAAAATTTCACTGGATATGGTTATTCAGACTATGTATGAGACGGGTAAGGATCTGTCTCACCTCTACCGTGAGACCTCTACGGGTGGTCTTGCAAAGCTTTATAAGCCTAAGAAAGGATAGGACGGTATTTTGGAAAAGGAAAAGATTGACAGAATAAACGAGCTTGGCAGAATTGCAAAAACACGCGAGCTTACCTTTGACGAGCAGCGTGAGAGAGCTGCGCTTCGTAACGAATATATTGCGTATTTCAGATCGGAAATCCGTAAGGAAGTTAAAAAGGAGGAACAGACAGATGGCTAAATGTTGTATGTGTGACGTAAATCTTGAGAGGGAGGATGCGCCCCTTCTTTCTATGGGTGCAGCAGGAAGACCCAGACTTCTGTGTGACAGATGTGCAGCTCTTCTTGATACTGCTACCCTTGGCAGTGATTTTGATGAAATAAAGGGTGCAGTTGAGCAGATTGGTACCATCATGGCAGACCATGATCCTGATGAGGTTACCTTCAATATTGTAAGCGAGCTTGTGGCAGCTGCCTCCGAGAGAGCAAAGGCGATCAGAGACGGCAGCTATGATTTCTCGCTGGACGAGAAGGAGAATAACGAGGGATACGACGAGATTCCCGAGGACATGCGCGAGAGCGAGGAGGATATCGAGCTCGACAGACAGGAAGAGGAAAAGATGAAAAAGTTCGATAAGTTCTATAACTACGTGCTTATCGGTGCAGGCATTGCTGCCGGAATCTTCGTTATCTTGAAGGTGTTAGAGAGCTTTGGCGTAGATTTTTCCCGCTTTTTTGATATCATTTAACTTATAAAATAAAAACCCCTTGCATACATTTGTGCAGGGGGGATTTTTATGGATTTTTCACTTGTTTTGCCAATTCTGGTTACAGCAGTCGGACTCTTTTTGCTGGTGAAGCTGCGTTGTTTCTTTATTTTGCATCCACTTACGACTGCTAAAGAATTAATCGTGGCGCTTCAAGACCGAGAGGCGCGGCGTTCCTTCTTTTTAGCCCTTGCAGGAACTCTTGGGGTAGGGAATATATTCGGGGTTGCTGCAGGACTGATGATCGGTGGCGCCGGCAGCCTTTTCTGGCTGTTTCTTTCAACCTTTTTCGCTATGATTATCAAATATGCAGAGACTCTGCTTGTTTTTGACGAAAAAATAGATCGTGGTGGAATGTCCCGACTTCTGAAAAAGGTATTTCCTTCTCGCAAAGGCGCTGTTATGTCAAGGCTGTATGCTACCTTGATGCTGCTTTTGGCTCTCTTTATGGGGTCGGCAATGCAGAGCGCAGCGTTTGTTGACGTAACCTGGCAGACGCTTCATATTCACCCTGCGTTAAGCTCGTTTATCCTCGTAATTATTCTCCTACCTTGTCTTGTCGGTGGAGTAAGCAAAATCGAAAAAATCACCGAAATTATCATACCTTTGACAACTATAATTTACATAATGATGTGTTTGGTGGTTGTTTTCTGTAATTTTTCCCGACTTGGTGAGGTTATTAATATGATAATTTCCTCTGCCTTCAGCTTTGAAGGTGCTCTTGGTGGAGGCATATCATTTCTTGCAGTAAAGGAGGGGTTTGCGCGTGGAATTCTATCAAACGAGGCAGGCGTAGGTACATCTGCTATGGCGCATGCCAGATCTCAGGGAAGAAGTCCACACGTGGCAGGACTTTTTGCAATGTGCGAGGTGTTTTTTGATAGCTCGCTTCTCTGTATGCTTACAGGATTTGCAATTCTGCTTTCTGTGCCTGATGTTACTGCTTTTTCAACCCCAATGTCTCTTGTGGGGTATGCGATTTACTCTGTGCTTGGTGATTTTGCATCGATTCTTTTACCGTTTGTGATACTTTCCTTTGCTTATGCTACGATAATATGTTGGTATTTTTATGGTAGAGAGTGCACATCACTGTATTTTCCTTTTTTGAATAAGGTTTATCCTTTTGCTTTTGTTTTCTGTATTGTCATTTCAAGAGCCTTCAGATCGGATTTTCTATTGTATACTGTTGATGTTTTGCTTCTTTCGATGTCGATTATGACGCTTTTGGCAATAATTAAAAGGGCTCCGAGAATATATGAAATCTCCCCTCATATGAAAACGAAAAAACCCGAATGAAATCATTCGGGTTTTTAAAATATTACTCGTTAAACCAATCTTATTCTCGTTAAACCAATCTTATTCTCGACTTTATAGTTGCGCCGGCTGTGGTAAGCTTTTCGATTGCCTCGGAAATTTCGCTTTCGCTTAAAACACCGGTGATGAATGCAAGCTCGCCCTCGTCACAGATAAGCTGAATCTCACCGAGAGCTGCATTAACCTCAGAGAGCGTAACACCGTCAAGCGCCACGTAGTTCCTCGCCTCAAAGCAGGCAAAGTCTAAAAGACCATCGTCGGTTTTAGTCCAGCAGGGCTCGGCATAGCTTCTGCCCGAGCGCATAATCTGCATAAGATCACCTACAACAGCCGATGCAGTAGCGCCTGCCCCTGCACCCTGACCGTAGAACATTACGTTTCCGATCGGATCACCAATTACCTCAACGGCGTTGTATACTCCACTGACGGTGGAAAGGGGAGAGTCGTTGTGAATCATAAAGGGGGCAACAACAGCCTGAATACCGTTGTCTGTGAGAATGCATCTGCCAAGCAGCTTTATCTTCATGCCGATTTTCTCGGCAAATATAACGTCCTCCTTGCGAATAGCCGTAATACCTTCGGTATGAATAGAATCGGTGGGTAGCAGCTTTCCTGTTGCAAGAGCCGTCAGAATTGTAATCTTACGGCAGGCGTCGGTTCCGAGCACGTCTGCATCGGGATTTCTCTCGGCATATCCTCTGTCCTGGGCGTCCTTAAGCGATTCCTCGAAGGATGCACCGTAGGAGAACATTTTTGTAAGAATATAGTTTGTTGTGCCGTTCAGAATACCACGCACCTCACGGAGTCGGTTCTGTCCGATAAAGCTGATCATCGGCGAGATTACCGGAATGCCACCACCAACAGCAGCCTCGAAACGATAGCAAGCGCCATGCTCTGCTGCAAGAGACAGAAATTCATCACCGAAGGCAGCAACAACCTCCTTGTTTGACGTGATAACGCTTTTTCCTGCCTTAAGGGCTGCCACGGTGTATTCGTAGGCAGGATGCGAACCGCCCATAACCTCGATAACACAGCTTACCTCAGGGTCGGAAAGAATTATATCAAAATCGTGTACCACTCTGTCGGCAAAAGGAGAGTCGGGGAAATCTCTCAGGTCAAGCAGATATTTGATGTTTATCTCATCGCCACCGAGCCTTGATACACAGTCGGAATTATTTGTAAGAAGATCAGCAACACCGCCACCTACGACGCCGAAACCGAGTATTGCAACATTAATCATCCGAATACCTCAAAAATAAAAATATGTCGGGACTCCGTGGAGGAAGCCCCGACAGACAAGAAAATTATAGCATAATTAGCTTTTCTTGTCAAGTTGTATCAAAAAACAAATTTGGAATTACTTTTCCTTACACCTCGGTGATTCCAAGCGATGCCTGCTTTGACGTATCGGAAATATAGTCGAGAGGGTTGACGCTCACTCCGTTCACCTTGATACCAAAGTGGAGATGCGACTCGTCTGCAAGCTCTGAAAGCGAGGTATCGCCTACCTGACCGATAAGTGCGCCGGACTTTACCTCGTCTCCCTCCTTGACGGAGATATTTGCAGAGTCGAGATTTGCATAAATGCTTACAATATTGCCTTCATGGGTGATCTCAACCGTCTTTCCGAGAAGGGGATCGCTGTATACCTTCGTAACTATACCGTCTGCAGAGGCGAAAACCTCGGCACCGTCCTCGGTGGAAATATCAATTCCGGTATGAACTCTCCAGGCATTAAGTGTGTTGGAGAACACGGGGGTATCGAGGCTGTGGTGTTTTGTTACCTCACCGACAACGGGTGACACAAAGCTAAGCTTTTCGGGCTTTTTTTCTTCTTCGTTTTCATCGGTTTTTGGGGGTTCGTTTTCATTTTCGCCACCGTTTTCACCCTCGTTTACAGAGGGCTGATTTGCAGTAGGATCATCGTCGGGAGTATCGTTTCTTCGTGAGGCTGCCGATACAATGCCTACAACCACTGCCGTAACGCAAAGCACGCCGATAACGGCAGCATAGATAATTTTTATGCGCCTCGGCTGATCGCTGAATTTAAATTTCTTTTCCATTTTCATTTCCTTTCCTTTTTGCCATTGCAGAAAGTCCTTATCAGACTGTCTTTTGGCTCTGCTGTGCTTATTCTTGCCGATTGGGCGCCGAATTATTCACGGAAATAAACAAAATATCCACTCATTACCGACTTAGACAGACCGACCCCTCCTCCCCCTGTCACCCACACCTGTGCCTCGCCACCACGAATGCCACTCGAGCCGTTTCTGTCGGACGGCGATAGGCTTATGGCTTTTGAAAAGTCATATTTTTCAATGCATTTCAGCGTTTTTTGGTTGCCACTTGTGTGCCACAGATTAGATAAAATAAGAGTAGATAAGAGTAGATAAGAGTAGAAAAGATAAGAGTAGAATAGAGAGAAGAGAAAAGAAAAAAATAAAAATCTCTCTTTCTTACTTACATTCAATCATTCATAACGCCCTTCGGGCAGCTTTCCATATAGTGATATTTTCTTGACAAGCAAAATACTTGGTGTTATAATGTATTTGTGAAATTATTTTCTTTAGGAGAAGGACAATGAAAAAACTTACTTGTCTTGTGGCGTTTATACTGATTATTGCAGGCATGATTGTCTCCTGCAACGGAGATGGATCGCATATTCACAATTTCAGTGAATGGGAAACGGTAAACAATCCAACCTGTACCGAGGATGGCGAGAAGATTCGCTATTGCGATTGTGGTGAGGAGCAGATCAAGCCTATTTATGCTCTCGGTCATACCGAGGTTGTTGACGAGGCAGTTGATGCTACCTGTACTACCGAGGGCAAAACCGAGGGAAAGCATTGCTCGGTTTGTAATGAAATTCTCATAGAGCAGACGGTCGTTGAGGCTCTCGGACATACCGAGGTTGTTGACGAGGCAGTTGACTCGACCTGTACTACCGAGGGCAAAACCGAGGGTAAGCACTGCTCTGTGTGTAATGAGGTTCTTTCGGAGCAGACTATTATTGAAGCACTCGGTCATACCGAGGTTGTTGACGAGGCAGTTGATGCTACCTGTACCACCGAGGGTAAAACCGAGGGAAAGCATTGCTCGGTTTGTAATGAAATTCTCATAGAGCAGACCGCGATTCCCAAGGTGGCACATACCTATGACGATAAATACGATGAGAGCTGTAACGAGTGCGGATATATCCGTGACGCCGAGTGCGCTCATCTGATACTTAATACGCTTCCCGCAAAGGAAGCAACCTGTACCGAGTCGGGACTTACCGAGGGAAAGGTTTGTGCGAAGTGTGAGGAGATTATCATTCAGCAGACCGTAATTGACGCTCTGGGACATACAGAGGTAGTTGACAAAGCAATTGCGCCAACCTGTACCGAAACAGGTCTTACGGAAGGAAAGCATTGCTCGGTCTGTAGAGAGGTAACCGTTCCTCAAACCACAGTTAACGCTCTGGGACATACAGAGGTAATTGACGGTGCTGTTGCTCCTACCTGTACCGAAACGGGACTTACAGAAGGAAAGCATTGCTCGGTCTGTGGAGAGGTAACCGTTCCTCAAACCACAGTTAACGCTCTGGGACATACAGAGGTAATTGACAAAGCAATTGCGCCTACCTGTACCGAAACAGGTCTTACAGAAGGTAAACATTGCTCTGCGTGCGAAGTAATTCTGACCGAACAGAAAATCGTTGCTTCACTTGGACACTCCTGCGTTGATGGAGTATGTATTGTTTGTGGTAAATACATTTCGGGACTTTATAACGCAAATGATGAGCTTATTGCATCATGGGAAAGTCTTATCAATGAGTATGGAATAAATATTGAGAGAGATTATCCTGCAATGTATGATCCTTTGTCCGACAAGGGCTCACTCGTTTACATATTAAAGAACAATAGCGAGCTTTCAGACGGTGCAAAATTGATGCTTGATAAGAGTGTTACCAAAATAGGACTTGGAGCTTTCTCATCCTGCACCTCGCTTACCGACGTTGTTATTCCTGATACGGTACAGAGTATTGGCAGTGGAGCCTTTTATCATTGTACTTCGCTTAAGAGCATAGTAATTCCTGATTGTATTACTACCATTGAATCCGATACCTTTGCTGAGTGTTATCTCCTTTCCGAATTAATAATTCCCGGCAGCGTAACCAAAATAGGTAATAATGCCTTCTATTACTGTTTCTCATTGGTTGAAATAATTATACCGGAGAATGTTAAAACTATCGGCGATGGAGCATTCCAGGGCTGCAGCGGTGCGACAAGCATATTATTACCTGACAGTCTTATGAGCATCGGTAATTGGGCATTCCAATATTGTGATGTACTTGTAACTATTGATATTTCTGAAAATGTAAGCTATATAGGAGAATCTGCATTTGCTAATTGCCGTGCACTTCAGAGTATAAGGGTTGATGAAAGCAACACCGTATATAAGTCGGTAAGTGGTAATCTTTATACAAAAGATGGCAATACTCTTATGCAGTACGCGGTGGCTAAGCAGAACGAAAGATTTATCATTCCGGAAGGCGTAACGACAATAGAAGAATCTGCATTCTCCAATGCTACTCAGCTTATATCCTTAGTGATTCCAAAGAGCTTGGTAAGTGTAAAAGATTTCGCATTCTATTATTGCTCTCAGCTTAGCGAGGCGTACTATTGGGGTACTGCAGAGGAGTGGCAATCTATCTCAGTTGACGAGTATAATTCTTTTCTTACCGATGCAACGTTTTATTACTATTCCGAAACAGAACCTACTATAGAAGGCAACTTCTGGCACTACGTTGACGGTGCAATAGAAATCTGGCCCGAGTACGTTGCCCCTGAGGAATATCTTGATTTTATCCTGCTTACCGACGGTACGTATTCTGTAAAGGCAAAGGATGTAAATAATGTGCCTAATAATGTCATTATTCCAAGTGAACACAATGGAATAGCGGTAACAGTTATTGAGGACAGTGCATTTAATGAATGCAGATTAATTACAAGTGTAACAATTCCCGATAGTGTAGTCCGTATTGGAAACAGAGCGTTCCGTTGTTGTAGCAGTATGACTGGTTTAACTATTGGTAATGGTGTGACTCGAATTGAAGATTTGGCATTTACTGATTGCTATGATCTTAAGAGTGTGACTATCCCTGGCAGCATTGAATTAATCGGTTATCGTGCATTCTATCGTTGTTATGATCTTGTAAATGTTATCTTCGAAACTACAGCTGGTTGGACATATTCAAACAGTTATTATCCAGGTTCAAGTACGGCGGTGGGAATCCCTTCTTACAACCTGCTGAATGTTTCTGCTGCCGCAAGTTATCTGACAACGGATTATAGTGATTATTATTGGCATCGCAATTAAGTGAACACTCTAATTTCGGATAAACATAATACTTAATCAAGACTATTGCAATAAGTCCTGAGAAAAACGGTTGTTCTTTATCGAAAGGTATTGGGCAACCGTTTGTTTTATTAAACACAGAGTAAGTTTTTAATAAAAAAATCATAAACAATCTTGACATTTTGCACAAAATATACTATAATTATTTAGTTAAACTATACCTACACGCAGATTTGACTTTTATTTTAGGGGAGGACAGGCTATGCAGGACAAAATCTCACTTGCCGGCGATCTTGGTAGCGGTAAGAGCACAGTTGCTGATATTCTTATTAAAAGGCTTGGTGCAGAGTATTATTGCACAGGCGCGATCGTGAGATCGATTGCCGAGTCGCGTGGAATGACTGTCGGCGAGCTTAATAAGTATATGGAGACCCATCCCGAGATCGATCACGAGATCGACGACGGAATTGCTGCGCTTTCGGAGGATGAAAGGTTTCTTATCATCGACTCGCGTATGGCATGGCACTTTACTAAGGGAACCTTCAAGGTTTATCTCTCCTGTGATATAGAGACAAGCGCCCTTCGCATCATGCATGCGAACAGAAAAGGGGAGCACAACTCCACCCTTGAGGAGACTATCGAATGTACCCGTTCCAGACGTGAGAGCGAGAAGAAGCGTTATACAGAGCAGTATGGCGTGAACATCAAGGATCTTTCCAACTATTCGCTTATTGTGGATACAAGCTTTGCTACGCCCGAGCAGGTGGCTGACAGAATTGCCACGTCATTTGCTCTTTGGCAGAAGGACAAGTCCTACAAGCGCACATTTCTCTCTCCCGAGCGTATCCATTTTCCTGAGAGGGAGCTTGACGGAGATATGCTTTCACCTCTTACGGCTAAGCTTGAGGCAGGCGAGGAGCTTACCGACATCACCGTATGCGAGCGTGACGGTGAGTTCTATCTTGTAGACGGCTTTGAATCGGCTATGGCTTACGTTTTTGCATTCAAGACCTTTATTCCTGCTACTCTCGTTAAGGCAGAGCCAAACGGTGAGTACGTCAGAATGAGAAATTCTCTTTAAATATACAGACTTTTATTTGATTACAGACTGAAAGGTAAATATATATGCTTACTTTAAAGAAAAATACTGCCGTCCTTATTGCCGAGGCAGTAAAGGGTGGCTTCGGTGAGGGGCTCCTCTCGGCAGAGGAAATTATCGGCATGCTGGAGTATCCTCCCGATACCTCTATGGGTGACATAGCCCTTCCTTGCTTCCGTCTTTCCAAGACTCTGCGCCGTTCTCCCGTACAGATTGCACAGATGCTTGCAGAGGCTATCAGGTGTGAGGAATTTTCTTCGGTAACTGCGATAAACGGTTATCTTAACTTTAAAATCAACGGTACTCCCTTCTCGGCAAGAGTAGCCGATGAGGTGCTGAGCCTCGGTGATAAATACGGCTCGCCTATGAACGGTGAGGGTAAGACTGTCGTCCTCGACTATTCCTCTCCCAACGTGGCGAAGCCCTTCCATATCGGTCACCTCGGTACCACCGTTATCGGTCACAGCCTTAAGCTGCTTCATGAGTTCGCAGGCTATAAGTGTGTTGGTATCAACTACCTCGGTGACTGGGGAACTCAGTTCGGTAAGCTTATCGTGGCTTACAAGCTGTGGGGCGATAAGGCTACCATAGAGCAGGGTGGCGTTGACGAGCTTGTAAAGCTTTATGTTCGAATTAATAACGCTATCAAGGACGAGGAGGAGTCAAATCCCGATAAGAAATCTCCCCTTGCAGACGCATCCCGTGCCGAGTTCAAAAAGCTGGAGGAGTTCAACGAGGAAAATATTGCTCTCTGGCGTTGGTTCGTTGACGTCAGCCTTGAGGAATATCAGAGAACATATAAGCTTCTCGGTATTGAGTTTGATTCTTACAAGGGAGAATCCTTCTATACCGATAAGATGCCTGCCCAGGTGCAGAAGCTTCGTGATATGGGGCTTCTTGAGATCGACGACGGTGCTTCTATCGTTAATCTTGAAAAGTGGAATATGCCTGTTTGCCTTATTCTTAAGCGTGACGGTTCTACTCTTTATCCTACCCGTGATATCGCTGCTGCAGTTTACCGTAAGGGTGAGTATAACTTCGATAAGGCAATTTACGTTACAGCGGCGCAGCAGTCGCTTCATTTCGCACAGTGGTTCAAGGTTGTGGAGCTTATGGGTTATGATTGGTATGACAAGCTTGTTCACGTTCCATACGGAACCGTAAGTGTAAACGGTGCGAAGCTTGCTACCAGAACCGGTAACGTGGTTCTTCTTAAGGATCTCTTTGCCGAGGCTATCGAGCGCGTTAAGGAAATCGCCCGTGAGAAGCATCCCGATGAGGCAGAGTGTCAGGCTATCGCAGAGAAGGTTGGTGTTGGCGCAATCGTGTTCCACTACCTTTCCAACAACCGTATGCGTGACATTAACTTCGTTATGGAGGATGCGCTTTCCTTCGACGGAAACACAGGTCCTTATGCCCAGTATACCTATGCGCGTACCTGCTCAATTCTTGAAAAGGCAGGAGATAGCGGTAAGGCTTTGACAGACGCTGATCTTTCGGAGCTTGAGGTTGAGCTTGCAAAGACGATCTCGGTATTCCCTGAGCGAGTAAATGCTGCTATTACCGATTATGAGCCTTCTGTGATCACAAGATACATTCTCGACCTATGCGCAGCATTCAACCGTTTCTATCACGAGTGCAGTATCGTTAACTGCGAGGATGAGAAGCTTCGTGAGAGCCGTATTGCTCTTACCAGAGCAACAAATCAGGTGCTCAGAACTGCATTGCACCTTATCTGCATGCAGAGCCCCGAAAAAATATAAAATAAAAAAATATTCTGCATTTTGCATTCTGCATTCTGCATTTTTAGGAGAAAAATATGTCAGGTCATTCTAAATGGAATAATATCAAGCACAAAAAGGAAAAGGCAGACGCTGCCAAGGCGAAGATCTTTACCAAGATAGGTAAGGAAATGGCTGTTGCAATCAAGGCGGGTGGCCCCGATCCTAACAACAACTCGAAGCTCCGCGATCTCATCGCGAAGGCGAAGGCAAACAACGTGCCTAACGACAACATTCAGCGCACAATCAAGAAGTTTACAGACAACTCCGATATCAACTTTGAGGAGATCGTATACGAGGGCTACGGCCCCTCGGGTGTTGCGATCATCGTTGAAACACAGACCGATAACCGTAACCGTACTGCAGGTAACGTTCGTGCTGCCTTCTCAAAGTACGGTGGAAACCTGGGTCAGAACGGTTGCGTAGGCTATCTCTTTGAGGAGAAGGGTGTTATCACCATCGTTGACGAGGATGAAGAAATCGATGAGGATAAGATTATGGAGGACGCTCTCGAGGCAGGCGCAGAGGATATAAAGTCCGACGAGGGTGAGTACACCATTTACACCGATCCTGCCGACCTCGACGCAGTTCGTGATGCAATCATCTCCCTCGGCTATCAGATCAGCACTGCCGATCTTGCGAAAGTACCCTCTACCTACGTAGAGCTTACCAGCGAAGAGGACATCGCAAATATGGAAAAGATGCTTGAGAAGTTTAACGAGGATGATGATGTTAACGCCGTCTACCACAACTGGGATAATTAATCGGTAAATTTTGGCTATAATGCCCAACTGCTCCCACTCGCAATAGGTAACTATTGCTTCGGGTCGCATTTGAACTTTCTATCTCAAAATTTCCTCGATTAATCTTTAATCGGTAAATTTTGCGAATTGCTTCAGAGTTTTTCATCTTGCCGTAGGTAACTACGGCTTGCGCTAAAAAATCCTCGCACTTCATCAAAATTTTCACGATTAGACTTTGTGCAGTGGGTAACTATTGCTTCAGGTCGCATTTGAACTTTCTATCTCAAAATTTCCTCGCTTAAAAGCGTGGCTGAAATTTGAAAAAATATAAGAATTTTAAAAATATAAAAAAGACACAAGGCTTTGCATTTCGCTTTACCCTGTGTCTTTTATTTTTTGTTGTTCTTTTCTTCGACGGTATTTCGTTTTACTAATATATATTCAGAATTTCTCAGCAAAACTCCTTCTTCGCAAGCGATTATCTCCACATTATCTCCAAGATTATATCTTTCTCTAAATTCCTTGGGAATAACAATTCTACCAAGTTTGTCAATTTCTTTTACTACCCCAATTTTTTTCATTGTTTTCTCCGTATATTGCTATAAAATGCAGAAATTCTCATCTTTAGTACAATTATAGCAAAAAAATATGTTAAAGTCAAGTAAAATTCTTAATATTAACACAAAAAAGAGGGAAAAATGAAAATTTACGATTTTGACGGTAAGAAAAATATATGCGGAGAAAGAGTAAAAGAAGCAAGAAAAAGAATAGGATTATCTCAGGAAGATCTTGCAGCAAGACTTCAGGTTTCGGGTGTTATTATAGAGCGCAATAGTATTAGTAGAATTGAAAGTGGTGTTCGCTTCGTTGCAGATTACGAGTTACTGACATTAAGCAAAATACTTAATGTTTCTACTGCATATCTACTTGGAATTGAATAAAACAAAAAGACACAAGATATTGCAGTACGCTTTACCCTGTGTCTTTTTTATTGTTTTTTTATTCGTGGTGCTTCATGCTTGCCGAGATAACCTTTTTCATATCCTCTTTTGGAATAAGAAATTTCTTGATTGCAAACAGACCGGCGATGCAGACAACGCAAACGATATTGCTGACTGCGTCTGTATGGTCGATGATAACGTATCTTGCTATCGCAAGGATAAGAACCTCTAATGTATTGGCAGGTGTAAGGTCAATAAGCATGCTTACGAACTCAAGACCGATTACAATGGTAAGCACGTTATGTAACAGGTGGGTGGGATCTGAGAAATAGCTATCCACAGTGAACATTTTGAACACCTCAATACCGAGCATGTATACCATTGCTCCGAGAGTAACCACGGCTATAATGATTTCAACGACTTCTACCAATAAATGTAAAAATTTGTCTATATGCTTAAACATTTTATTTCTCCTTGATTTTATACAAATAGTATTTTACAACAAAAGTCATAATTTGTCAACCGATTTTTTGTTTTCTATTTACATTAATATTTTTTTGTGGTAAAATATATAAGTAAAAGTGTTTTTTTGCGTAGGAAAAGGGAGGTAAAACGGTATATGAGCGATGGAAAATTCAAGCTGAAAAGCGACTTTTTGCCCACGGGTGATCAGCCCGAGGCTATTCGTGCCTTGACCGAGGGTATTCTGGCAGGAGAGCGAGCGCAGACCTTGCTTGGCGTTACCGGATCGGGTAAGACCTTTACTATGGCGAACGTTATTGCCAATCTTAACAGACCCACTCTTGTTCTCGCACACAACAAGACTCTTGCAGCACAGCTCTGTACCGAGTTTCGTGCTTTTTTCCCTGAAAATGCAGTGGAATATTTCGTTTCATACTATGATTATTATCAGCCCGAGGCGTATATTCCCGGCAAGGACGTCTATATCGAGAAGGACGCTATGGTAAACGATGAGATTGATATGCTTCGCCATAGCGCAACAAGTTCGCTTTTTGAGAGACGCGACGTGATTATCGTGGCTTCGGTTTCCTGTATATACTCCCTTGGTGATCCTATGGAGTATCAGAGCCTTCTGGTTTCGGTCAGGGAAGGGCAGCAGATGTCCCGTGACGAGCTTGTTCGCCGTCTGGTGTCTATAAGCTATGAGAGAAACGACGTTAACTTTGTTCGTAACAAATTCCGTGTCCGTGGCGATACGGTTGAGGTTTTTCCTGCTTCAAAGCGTGATAGCGCAATCCGAATTGAGTTCTTCGGTGACGAGGTTGACCGTATTTCAAGGGTTAATCCTCTGACGGGCGAGATTACCGAGCATCTTTCCTACGTTGCCATA
>JAFTON010000027.1 GCA_017463765.1 Clostridia bacterium
ATGCAGAGGGCGTTAGCTCGGCATACGCAATAAAGACAGGTCTCGCCTCTGACGGTGGACTATTTATGCCAAGCGAGATTCCCTTAATCAATATTGATTTTATACGGGAGCTTGCTTCGCTTTCCTACCCCGAGAGAGCTGCGAGAGTGCTGTCGCTGTTCCTCACCGACTACAGCTATGAGGAGCTGATGAGCGATACTGCGTCAGCATATGCAGAGGATAGATTCATTCCCTCGCCTGCTCCGATTACCACTCTTTTAAATAGAAAATACATGCTTGAATTATGGCACGGACCTACCTGTGCCTTCAAGGATATGGCATTGCAGCTTATGCCCCGTCTGTTTACTCGCGCGCTGAAAAAATGTGGCGAGGAGCGCACTGCGCTTATCCTTGTTGCCACCTCGGGTGATACCGGCAAGGCTGCGCTTGAAGGCTATCGTGACATAGAGGGCACCAAAATACAGGTATTCTATCCTGTGGACGGTGTCAGTGAGGTGCAGAAGAGACAGATGCAGACCCAGGAGGGCGACAACCTTTCGGTTTCGGGAATCCGTGGCAACTTTGATGATGCGCAGACCGGAGTAAAGCAGATATTCTCCGACCCTGCCATAGCTGCTTCGCTTAATGAAAAGGGTGTGTTCCTCTCCAGCGCGAACTCAATAAACTGGGGCAGACTTGTTCCTCAGATAGTTTACTATATTTCAGCCTACTGCGATATGTATAAAACCGGTGCCATCACACTTGGTGAACAGATCGACGTATGCGTTCCTACCGGCAACTTCGGCAACATTTTCGCCTGCTATATTGCCAAAAGAATGGGCCTCCCCGTAAAGACACTTGTTTGTGCTTCAAACAAGAACAATATTCTTACCGATTTTATAAGAGAGGGTGTTTACGACAGAAACCGTGAGTTCTACGCCACCATGTCACCCTCGATGGATATACTTATCTCATCAAATCTTGAGAGACTTCTATATCTTCTTTTTGGATGCGAGAGATGTGCTCAGCTTATGAGATCGCTTAACTGCTCGGGGAGATATGAATTAACAAAAGAGGAGCTCTCCTTGATTCAGGAAAGCTTTGTCGGCTACTGTGCCGACGAGGAGGAATGTGGCGCTACAGTAAAGCGTGTTTATGAAAAGGAAAATCGCCTCATCGACACCCATACGGCAGTCGCCATGTCATCGGCAGAAAGGTATATGAGTGACTCTGAGGCGAAATCGGCTATGCTTGTGGTATCAACTGCATCGGCGTATAAATTCGCAGGCGACGTGCTCTTCTCTCTTACAGGTTCGAAGCCGGAGAGCGATCTTGACGCACCCGAAATGCTGCGTGAGGTAACCGGTGTTGAAATCCCGTCCCCCCTGTCAGATGCCCTGTCCAGAGCGCCTATCCACAAGGATATTTACGACAAGGATAAACACAGCATGACCGAGGCTGTTTTCGGCTTTGTCAATCGCTGATTTGTTTGGGAGTGGCGAAGCTTAACAGCACTCTCGGGGCTTGAAGGTTGCACAGTTTGTGTGTGCAGAGCAATCTGCCTCACGGGGTCCTACGGATATGCAGCCTGCGTAGCAATTATTCTGATCTGCGTGATATACGCAGTTCTTTACGTCGCATTTAATGCCCTTGATGTGCTTTGAGGCATCACAATTACATTCGTTATAAATCTTCTTGTTTTCCATTGTTTTTCTCCCTTGATCTTTATTTGTCGTATTACGACAAACTTATTATTGACAGACCACAAAAAATTATACGCAAAACGCATCGTTCCGATCGGGAAAGGAGTATCAGATGTCACTTTACACTATGGCAGATTTGCACCTGTCCACCTTTGACCAGACTAACAAATCTATGGAAGTCTTTGGAAAAAGCTGGGCAGACTATATGATCAGAATTGAAAACAACTGGCGACGTCTGATTACCGACGAGGATACGGTGGTTATCCCCGGAGACGTTTCCTGGGCACTGTCGCTGGAGGAGGCAGAAAGTGATCTTAAGTTTTTGGACTCACTCCCCGGCAAGAAAATACTCGGCAAAGGCAACCACGATTTCTGGTGGAGCACCATGCGTAAGCATGAGATATTCTTCGAAAAGAATGAGATCAGGACGATTTCCTTCCTTTTCAACAACGCTCACGAAACCGAGGATTTCATAATTGCCGGAACAAGAGGCTGGTATAATGACGAGGACGCAGCAAATGCGCCCGATAACACCGACTTTGAGAAGCTGACGAACAGAGAAAATCTACGTCTCAGAGCCAGTCTGGAGGCTGCAAAAAAACTTCAGGAGCAATCTCCGGATAAGGAGATTATCGTATTTATGCACTTCCCTCCCTTCTGGAACGGCAAGTCATCCGACGGGCTTATCCGTGTGCTAAAGGAATACAGCATAACACGCCTGTACTTCGGTCACATTCACGGTAATTACACCGTCGAGCCACACTTTGTTTATGAAGGCATCAACATGCATATCATCTCGGCTGACTATCTGAAGTTTATACCGAAAAAGGTATTGCCTCAGCAGGAATAGACGAATTTTGTGCCGTTGTTTTGTCATTTTTACCATCAGAATAGGCAAAAAGACGAAAATATAGCCTGTTTTTTGGTAAAAAAGACAACAATCTTCAACTTTAGTATTGACAAATATGTTTTTTTGATGTAAAATATTATGGCTAAAATTAAAATAAATAAAAATATATAAACATTTCGGAGGAAAAGAAATGAGCCTTATCAAAAAGGAACTTACCGAGAATTCCGGTTTCGTAATCGAGTTCTCCGTAAGCAAGGAAGTTTACGCAAAAGCTGAGCAGGAGGCATATAAGAAGAACGTTAAGTCTATCACTATCCCCGGCTTCAGAAAGGGCAAGGCGCCCAAGGCAATCATCGAGAAGTACTATGGCAAAGGCATCTGGTTTGAGGATGCTATCAACGCTTGCATTCCCGAGGCATTTGAGGAAGCAATCAAGGAGGCTGAGCTTGATATCGTTGGTCAGCCCCAGTTTGATCTTGTAAGCGACGAGGATGACATCATCCTTAAGGCAACCGGTTACGTTAAGCCTGAGGTTTCTATCGAGGGCTATAAGGGCATCGATGTTGAGAGAAACGTAGCTGAGGTTACCGAGGCAGATGTTGACGCTGAGGTTGAGCGTGCAAGAAAGAGAAACGCAAGAACCGTAGAGGTTACCGACAGAGCTGCACAGATGGGTGATATTGCAAATATCGATTTCGAGGGCTTTGTTGACGGTGTTGCATTTGCAGGTGGCAAGGGCGAGGGTCATGATCTTACTCTCGGCTCAGGTCAGTTTATCCCCGGCTTCGAGGATCAGATCGTTGGCAAGTCCATCGGCGAGGAGTTTGACGTTAACGTAACCTTCCCCGAGGATTACAATGCTACCGAGCTTGCAGGCAAGGCTGCTACCTTCAAGACCAAGCTTAATGCGCTTAAGGCTGAGGAGCTCCCTGCTCTCGACGACGAGTTTGCAAAGGACGTTTCTGAATTTGATACCCTTGATGAATACAAGGCTGATATCAAGGCTAAAATGGTTCAGAGAAATGAAAATAACGCAGACGCTGAGGTTGAGAATGCGCTCGCCGATGCTCTTGCAGAGAAGCTTGTTGGTGAAATCCCCCCTGTTATGATCGACGCCGAGGTTGAGAACACCCTTCGTCAGCAGGATGAGAGACTTCGTCAGAGTGGTCTCGATCTCAACACATACCTTCAGTACATCGGCTCCAGCCTTGAGGCTATTCGCGAGCAGCTCCGTCCCGGTGCTGAGAAGCAGGTTAAGGTAAGACTTGCACTCGAGAAGATTGCTTCTCTTGAGGCTATTACCGTTTCCGAGGAGGAGACCGAGGCAGAATATCAGAAGATTTCGGATACCTACAGCGTTCCCGTTGATCGCGTTAAGTCAATGATCGACGCTGCAGATCTCAATGCTGATATTCTCGTAAGCAAGGCACTTAAGCTCGTTCGTGACAATGCAAATCTTTCCTCTCCCAAGCCTGCTAAGAAGACTGCCAAGAAGGCAGCTAAGGCTGAGGACGGCGAGGAAGCTCCTAAGGCTAAGAAGACCACCAAGAAAGCTGCTAAGGCTGAGGACGGTGAGGAAGCTCCTAAGGCTAAGAAGACTACCAAGAAGACAGCAAAATCCGACGACAAAGCAGAGTAATCTGATAAAACATCAGCCGGCGGTTACTGTTTGAACTGTCGGCTGTTTATTTAATAATCAAAAATTTATAAATATAGAAAGGTGATAAACATTATGGCACTTGTTTCGGTTGTTATTGAGCAGACATCTAGAGGTGAACGCTCATACGATATTTACTCCAGACTCTTAAACGACAGAATTATCTTCCTCGCCGATGAGGTAAACGACACTACTGCTTCTCTCGTAGTTGCACAGCTTCTTTTCCTTGAGGCGCAGGATCCCGATAAGGACATCTACCTTTACATCAACAGCCCCGGAGGCTCTATCTCTGCAGGTATGGCAATCTACGATACTATGAATTATATCAAGTGCGATGTTTGCACCATCTGTATCGGTATGGCTGCTTCTATGGGTGCTTTCCTTCTCTCCAGTGGTACTAAGGGCAAGAGATTTGCACTTCCCAATGCAGAGGTTATGATTCACCAGCCTCTCGGTGGTGCGCGTGGTCAGGCTTCTGACATCAAGATCGTTGCAGATCATATCCTCAGAACCAGAGCAAAGCTTAACAAGCTTCTCTCCGAGCAGACAGGTCAGTCTCTTGAAACCATCGAGCGTGACACCGACCGTGATAATTATATGAGTGCAGCTGAAGCTGCTGAGTACGGCCTTATCGACAAGGTTATCACTAAGAAGGAAATTTAATAATGGAAGAAAATACAGGACGTCAGCTCCGTAAGTGCGCCTTCTGTGGCAGGACTGAACATGATGTAGCTTTCCTTATCCCCGGTAAAGATCATAAGACCTATATTTGCGACAACTGTGTAGAGGTTCTCTCGGATTTTCTCGAGCAGCATCTCGCAGACCTTAGTGATGAGGATGAAGAAAAGCTTGAGCTCTCCACCCTACCGAAGCCTAAGGAAATCAAGGCAATGCTTGATGAGCACGTTATCGGTCAGGAGGAGGCAAAGCTTGCACTTTCGGTTGCCGTTTACAACCATTATAAGAGAATTCTTTCTATCGATGAGAAGGCTGAGAAATCCAAAAGAAGAGGAAAAAGCAAGGCAGAAGAGCCTACAGAGGATGACGGAGTAGAAATCCAGAAATCCAACGTGCTTCTTCTCGGTCCTACCGGTGTGGGTAAAACCTACATTGCGCAGACACTTGCAAAAAGCTTTAAGGTTCCCTTTGCAATCGCAGATGCGACCACTCTTACCGAGGCAGGCTACGTTGGCGAGGACGTGGAAAACATTCTTTTAAGGCTTATCCAGGCTGCCGACTTTGACGTGGAGCGTGCCGAAAGAGGTATTATTTATATCGACGAGATTGATAAGATAACGAGAAAGAGCGAAAACCGTTCAATCACCCGTGACGTATCGGGCGAGGGCGTGCAGCAGGCTCTGCTTAAGATCCTCGAGGGCACTACAGCAAACGTTCCTCCACAGGGTGGCAGAAAGCATCCTCAGCAGGAATTTATTCAGATAAATACTAAGAACATTCTCTTCATCTGTGGTGGTGCGTTCGAGGGCATCGAG
>JAFTON010000028.1 GCA_017463765.1 Clostridia bacterium
AAAAAAAGTCGTATCAAAATAATACGACTTTTTTGGTCGAAGTGGCGGGATTCGAACCCACGGCCTCCTGCACCCGAAACAGGCGCGCTACCAACTGCGCTACACCTCGATTAATTAATTCATATTGTTTCCATTACTAAATACGTTACGCGCGCCCCTTCGGGCTGAACGCGCCGCCAAATAGTCGCTGATTGTCGCTCACAGGCTCGCTTCGCCAGCTCCTTGCTTTGGGCTGATCACGGCACAAAAACAGTAAGCAACTGTTTTTGCTTGTTCACTACCAACTGCGCTACACCTCGAAAATGTGTTATCATAAACTGTACTTATTGAATACTTTACGCGCGACCCTTCGGGCTGAACGCGCCGCCAAATAGTCGCTGATTGTCGCTCACGGGCTCGCTTCGCCGGCTCCTTGCTTTGGGCTGTTTTTTCTGCGCTATATTATTATAGCAAAGCGAGTGCAATTTGTCAAGAGAAATTTTGTAAGGGGCATCTTGCTTTTTTGCTTGTTTTTGGGGGCTTCGGCTTTTAACGTTTTTTTGTGTTTTGGAATGGTTTTTGAAGTGGCTTTTCCTCCTTTTGCTTGCATAAAAATACGGTCTGTACTTCAGCAAAAAAAACATTTTTTAAAAAAATGAAACGCATTTCTGACCTTAATTTTTTTGATGCTGTTTTGACTCCGATTTTTTACTTCTGAATGGGTATTTCATCATTTTTGAGCTGCGAAAAGAGTGGTTTTTATCTGTGACATCATCTAACGCCATTGAGAGACCGATGTAAACTGAAGTTTACGAAACCGAGTTTTGAAAATGAGGTCGGTTTTTTAAAAAAGTTTGAAAAAGGTGAATAAAAACGAAAAAAATGAGAAAAAAGTTTGATTTTTGCGAAAAAAACCTTAAAAAAGCTGAAACTTTGGTCGTTTTATGAAAACAGAGGGGCAAAATATCGGATTTTTTTCATTTCTGAGCCGAAAATTTTAGTTTTTTACGGTTTTTTTGGGTTTTACCGTTTTCAAGTCTTAATCTGATAGAAAAAATCTGCTCATTTCGGATTGTATAAATCATGTTTGATTAATGAAAAAAGCTTTATTTTTCACTTCAAAAAAATTAAGATTGTTTTTATCTATGAAGCTGCGTTTTTTTGAAACAACTAATAGGGTGGCGTAAAGAAGTCTGAAAGCTTTCTCGGTTTTTGACGGTATTTTGATAAGGCAGTGGCTTACACATTTTTTCATTACGTCTTGAAATCCTTTTCAAAATGTCATATAATATATTTAATGTAAGTTTTGTGAAAGGAGCTGCTATGAAGATTTGTGGAATACAGAAGCTGACGCTGCTTGATTTCCCCGGCAGGATTGCCTGTACGGTTTTTCTCGGTGGCTGTAATTTCCGTTGCCCCTACTGTCACAACGGCTCGCTGGTCCGTCCCGGTGAATTCGAGGAGATAATGACGGTGGAGAAGTTTCTCGACTTTCTCGATACTCGGGTTGGCAGGCTTCAGGGTGTTTGCATCAGTGGTGGTGAGCCTACGCTTCACAGCGATCTGCCCGAGCTTGTGGGCGAGATAAAGTCCCGTGGCTTTGAGGTAAAGCTTGACACCAACGGAACAAATCCCGAGATGCTTTACAGGCTGATAAACGACGGTCTTGTTGACTACGTGGCGATGGACATAAAGAACAGCATAGAGAATTATCCTGAAACAACAGGATTAAAAGAAGGTTACAAGGCGCAGAGTGCAGAGCTGCTGATTGAAGGTGTAAAGCAGTCGGCTGAGCTGCTGATGCAGGGCAGGGTGGATTTTGAGTTTCGGACAACCCTAATGCGTGAGCTTCATTCTGTCGAGAGCATCGAGTCGATTGGCAGGTGGCTTCGGGGAGATGAAAAATTTTTCCTTCAGACCTATCGTGACGAGGGAGATCTGCTGGTGGGTGGCTTCTCGCCCTTCACCCGAGCCGAAACCGAGTCGCTGATTATGATTTTAAAAAAATATATACCAAACGCTGAAATCAGGTAAATAAAGGTAAAATATATATGAGAAACGGCTGAGAGGTTGGATAGCTTTTCAGCCGTTGCTTTTTTTGTGCTTTTTGTCTCTTTTCTATGGTAAAAAATACCTTTCTGTCAATATTGCACAAACGAATTTTTAGCAAAAATGTAATTTATTAAAGAAAAACACCACGAAAACACTGGAAAAATATAATTTTTACTGCCTTTTGTCATTTTGTAAAGTATTCTTTGCAATCTATATATTGTGACAAAAATGCGATTTTGACACAAAATCTTGTGTTTTCCGATTGACATTTTTCGCTGAATATGGTATAATTGAGAAGCCTATTCGCCTTTTGAAAACGGGGCAAAAATCTGCTCCGAAATAACCCCAAGATTATGGCGAATTTGCGAAAAATCGCTCGCAAAAACACTAAGAAAAGGAAAAATCTATGTATACTGTAATAAAAAGAGACGGGAAAATCGTCGAATTTGACATAACGAAGATTTCGGGTGCAATATCTCTCGCCTTCGAGGCGCAGGAACGCAACTATACACCCAACATCATCGACTTCCTTGCACTGAAGGTTACTGCCGACTTTGAGCCTAAGATCAAGGACGGTCACATCTCGGTCGAGGACATTCAGGACTCGGTTGAGTCTGTGCTTATCCAGGCAGGCTATGATGACGTTGCCAAGGCGTATATTCTTTATCGCCGTCAGCACGCAAGACTCCGTGAGATGCGCTCCACCGTCCTTGACTATAAGGCGATCGTTGACAACTACGTAAAGATCAGCGACTGGAGAGTTAAGGAGAACTCCACCGTTACCTACTCGGTCGGTGGCCTTATTCTTTCAAACTCGGGCGCGATCACTGCGAACTATTGGCTCTCGGAGATCTATGACGACGAGATTGCAAACGCGCACAGAAATGCAGACATTCACCTCCACGACCTGTCAATGCTCACAGGCTACTGCGCAGGCTGGTCGCTTAAGCAGCTTATCAAGGAGGGTCTCGGTGGCGTAACAGGTAAGATAACCTCTGCTCCTGCAAAGCATCTTTCCTCGCTCTGCAATCAGATGGTAAACTTCCTCGGCATTATGCAGAACGAGTGGGCAGGCGCGCAGGCGTTCTCCTCCTTCGATACCTATCTCGCTCCCTTCGTAAAGGTGGACAACCTTACCTACGATCAGACCAAGAAGTGTATCGAGTCCTTTATCTACGGTGTAAACACTCCTTCACGCTGGGGAACTCAGGCGCCCTTCTCAAACATTACTCTCGACTGGACCGTTCCCGAGGATCTGAAGAACCTTCCTGCTATCGTGGGTGGTAAGGAGATGGACTTTACCTACGGCGACTGTAAGAAGGAGATGGATATGGTAAACCGTGCCTTCATCGAGACTATGATCGAGGGCGATTATAACGGCCGTGGCTTCCAGTATCCGATTCCTACCTATTCTATTACACGCGACTTTGACTGGTCTGAGACCGAGAACAATAAGCTGCTCTTTGAGATGACTGCAAAGTACGGTACTCCCTACTTCTCCAACTATATCAACAGCGATATGGAGCCCAGCGACGTAAGATCTATGTGCTGCAGACTCCGTCTCGACCTTCGCGAGCTTCGTAAGAAGTCGGGTGGCTTCTTCGGCAGTGGCGAGTCCACCGGCTCTATCGGTGTTGTTACAATAAATATGCCCAGAATTGCTTATCTTGCAGAGAACGAAGAGGACTTCTACAAGAGACTCGACCATATGCTTGACATCTCGGCTCGCTCGCTGAAGATCAAGCGTGAGATTATTACAAAGCTTATGGGTGAGGGACTTTATCCCTATACCAGACGCTACCTTGGCAGCTTTAACAACCACTTCTCCACCATCGGTCTTGTGGGTATGAACGAGGCAGGCCTTAATGCAAAATGGCTCAGAAAGGATATGACCCATCCCGAGACCCGTGAGTTTACAAAGCAGGTGCTGCTCCACATGCGCGAAAGACTTTCCGACTATCAGGAGAAGTACGGCGATCTTTATAACCTTGAGGCAACTCCCGCAGAGTCTACCTCCTACCGTCTGGCAAAGCATGACAGACGCTTCTATCCCGACATTATCACTGCCTCCGATAAGAACGGTGGCACTCCCTATTACACCAACTCCAGCCATCTTCCCGTTGGCTACACCGATGACATCTTCGAGGCTCTTGATATGCAGGACGAGCTCCACACCCTTTATACCTCGGGTACGGTGTTCCACGCCTATCTCGGTGAGAAGCTTCCTTCCTGGAAGTCGGCTGCTAACCTTGTTCGCACCATTGCAGAGAACTATAAGCTTCCTTACTATTCAATATCTCCCACCTACTCGGTATGTAAGAACCACGGCTACATCGCAGGCGAGCAGTTCACCTGCCCCGAATGTGGTGAAAAGACCGAGGTTTACAGCCGAATCACAGGCTACTACCGTCCCGTACAGAACTGGAATGACGGTAAGGCGCAGGAGTATAAGGACAGAGTTGTTTACGCCGAGGAAAAGCTTACCGGCAAGCAGCCGCTTTACCTGAATGCAGAG
>JAFTON010000029.1 GCA_017463765.1 Clostridia bacterium
GAAAAAGAGCAGACATACAAGATTTTCTTCTTGCGTGTTTGCTCTTTCTGCTTGTGTAGGGGGTCCCCAAAGCGAATGTAATGAGCTATGGGGTTCACGTATATGGGTTTGGGCTTAGCCCTTTTGCATTTGTCCAGACAAATGCGATGCTTGCACTTTTGTCAAAGTGTAAATTCTCCACTTAGGATACCACCCTATCCTAAGGGGCTGTTTTTTTACGTTTTGAGCAAAAAAACATGCTTTTTGAAAAAAATTTCAAAAAACTAGTACTTGTACTAGTGACTTAATTTCCGAAATGCGTATAATTAAAAGTGGGAGGGGCAAATTGCACCCATTTTACGAATTATACAGGAAAGAAGGCGATGCTATGAGGCGAATTGCGATCAATATGCAAAACGTACTGTTTTGCAACGCCATTGCCGATACCATACGTGGATCGGGTAATGAGTTGGAACCCTATCCCATTGACTCTCCCGATGATGTGGTGGGTGAATGCAAATGGATCGCACCGTACGCTCTGCTGATGGAGGTTACGGGATATACACCCTGGTTACTTGCCGAGAGAATGAAGATTCGCAACGCAGTAAAGGAAATGAATCCTGAATGTAAGATCGTTCTCATTGTAGATGAAAACGTGGAGAAGGATGCGGCAAAGCAAGTCAAGCAGGCTAAAAAGGACGGTCTCATAGATCAATTCATTTACGGCTCTATTTCAGCAACCTATCTTGCAGATATCGTTGATAGCTTGTAATAATAAGTATAATGTTGTACTTATTTCTAACTAAACTTTACAAATACTTGAGATTTAAATCAAAAAACATAAAATTCAGGAGGAATTAATAATGAAAAAAACAACAACATTATTCGTTGTAGTGTCGCTTATTTTGACACTCTGCTTTGGGTTGTCGGGGTGTAAGCTTATTTTTCCCGATGAACCCGTTCATACTCATTCCTTCGTAGAAGGTAAGTGTGAGTGTGGCGAGAGCGACCCCGATTACAATCCACCCCACCAGCATTCCTTCGTAGGTGGTAAATGCGACTGTGGTGAGATAGACCCTAACCACGAGTGCGTTTTCTTTGAAGGCAAGTGCATTATTTGTCTTAAGGATGACCCTAATCCCAATTATAAAATTACCGGAAGCTACGGTGTAATCACCGAGGTTGCGACAGAGTGTACGGTGATTGTTAATACGGTTGACGTAAAGTCGGATGAATATGAAGACATCTCTCTTACTCTTGAGGAGGGTAACATTAACATTCTCGACAAGGCTTGGGTAGTGTATAACGTAACCGTTCAGCCCGAGGATGCAGAGGGTGATGAAAAGATCACTACAGGTAAGGTAAGCGTTCCTGCACCCGTACCCGGAGTTGAAGAGTACGTTGTTTACGAGGTTCAGGAAACCAAGGTGGAAGAGGTTGAGTCCGAGTACGTAGAGGATTACGTTGTCGTTGATACCTGGAATTTCAACTATTGCTATCTTGTTACCACCGAACAGAGCTTCGACGTTGTTGATTATTACGAAAAAGCAGACGCCGATACTACGATACCCGAGCATATCAACGTAGGTGACAAGTCTGCTAATGATGCTTATAACGATAGCTGTGTGGATAATCCTACTCATGCGTTCAGCTTTGAAACAAAGATTAATGGCGATAACGAATACCAGATCGATTTCTACGTAAACGGTGAGTACAGAGGCGACAACTTCTACTTTGCAGACGTTTACGAGGGTCAGTTTGTTACTATCAAGGCAGAGCCTATCTACGGCGCGCACTTCCTCGGTTGGTACAAGGCGAGTGTCGATGTTGACGGAGTGCTCACTCCCGTTGGCGAGGTGATCTCCACCGATATTGAGCATACCTTCAGAATGGGTACTGAGGATATCAAGCTGCTTGCTTGCTTTGATACCGTTCCTACCGCTTGCGTGGATATTTGGGCAGAGCTTGATAACCTCATCTACGTAAACGGCGAGCTTATCGAAGGCCCTGATTACAGTATTAATATGGAAGCTGGCGAAAGCATAACCCTGAGTACTGAAGCTAACGAGGGTTATACTTTCCTTGGCTGGTACAGCATGGATATTTCGGGCAACGAGACTCTCTATTCCACCGAAAAGACCGTCACCTACACCGTGCCCGAGATTCCCGAGCCTATCAACATTTACGCTAAGTATGAGGTTACTGAGTATTTTGAGGTTAACTGTTGGGAAGCTTACTCGGATATGGATATGAAAATCAATTACAACGGTATAGAAGTCGACAAATTAAATGGCGCTATACTCGAAAAGGGAACTGTGATCACTCTAACTGTAACTAGCCTCTTAGACAGAACTGCTTTCCTTGGTTGGAAGGACGTAAAAACCGGTGAGTATGTATCCGGTGATCAGGAATACACCTTTACACTTACCCAGGACACACATATTTCCCCTGTATGCACCGATAAGCGCGTAGACATTAAGCTCGTTCCCTTTGAGGATAATCAGTTCGTAGGTTATAAGTACGCTACCGATCCCACAACAGGTGAAGAGCGCATCGTTGGTATGATTAGCGATGGCGGCCTGTACGTACCCGTTTACCTTGATGATACAAAGTTCCTTGGCGTATTCTACGTTATGGCAACCTTGTATAACGGCACTGAGGAGCAGATAGCGAACGTACCTCAGAACTTCGAGATAATCGTTGACGAAAGACTCCTTCCTATTGACGAGTATGGCTTCGCAACCATTCCCGGTCGCGGTTCTTATACAATTTCTCTTATTGACAGAGGCAACCCTGACGTCAGAATTGATTTCGTTATTACCAAGCTTGATCCTGCAGGTACGGAGTACACCGCCGACTTCGGAAGCTTTTCTGAAAGTGGAGTAAGCGATAGTCACTATGCCGACAGAACTAATGATGAGGGCTGGACTGCTACCAACGCAAGATGTGACGGGCAGGCTATCGATCTTTTCAACACCTCTGATCAGATCACTCTCAACGGTGTTACCTCCAATCCCGGTAAGCTTACGTCGGCTCTTATCAAGGACGGTAGCATCTCCTCTCTTAAGTTCAACTACGGCTATGCCTTCATTGAGAACAGAACCATATCCCTCACTATCAATATTAAAAACGCAGAGGGCGAGATCGTAGCTACCACCACTCTTCTTGACACCACTGTTACACAGCAGGTAGGCGAGAGCTTTATCTGGACTCTTGATGAGACCTACGTTGGTGACTTCACCATTGAGATCATCAACAACTGTCCCAGTGGCAGCGCCTCCACATATAAAGACAGAGTGTCTATTGCAGACCTTTATTGGTATGCTTGATAATTCATAATCTTCTTTGAGCGAGTGTCGCTCACTTCACGGTTTCTATTTTAGAAAGGAGAAAGAAAATGAAAAAAACAACAACATTATTCGTTGTAGTGTCGCTTATTTTGACACTCTGCTTTGGGTTGTCGGGGTGTAAGCTTATTTTTCCCGATGAACCCGTTCATACTCATTCCTTCACAGAAGGCAAGTGCGAGTGTGGCGAGAGCGACCCTGATTACAATCCACCCCACCGGCATTCCTTCGTAGGTGGTAAATGCGCGTGCGGCGAGATCGATCCTAACCACGAGTGCATTTTCTTTGAAGGTAAGTGCATTATTTGTCTTAAGGATGACCCTAATCCCAATTATAAAATTACCGGAAGCTACGGTGTAATCACCGAGGTTGTCGGAAACTGCGAGGTCGTTGTCGATACAGTTGACGTAAAGTCGGAAGAATATGAAAATATTTCTCTTGTTCTCGAAGAGGGTAACGTCAACATTCTCGATAAGGCCTGGGTTGTTTATAACGTAACAGTTCAGCCCGAGAACGAAGAGAGTGGCGAAAAGGTCACCACAGGTAAGGTAAGCGTTCCGGCTCCCGTACCCGGTGTTGAGGAGTACGTTGTTTACGAGGTTCAGGAGACCGAGGTTGAAGAGGTTGAGTACGAGTACATAAACGACTACATCGTTGTAAACACTTGGAACTATAACTACAATTATCTCGTTACCACCGAACAGAGCTTCAACGTTGTTGAATACTATGAAAAGACCGATACTCAGATCCCCGAGCATATCAACGTTGGTGAAGACAAGGCAGAGGACGCATACCAGAAGGGTCAGACAAGAACTCTTGAGGTTTATGCTTGTATCAACGGACTAAGTCTTGCAGATGACGAGTACGCCGTTTCTGTTGAAGGACACAGATGGACTGAATACAACCAGTTAGGTAAAGAGCTTTATTACCGGCAGATAGTTTATCTTAATGCCCAGCCTTATATTGGCAATCCTATCAGTCACGAGGATTTCATCGGCTGGTTTGTGGGTGACTTTAACGAGGCAGGCGAAATTGTTCTCGAGGACGTTCCTTATTATACCGATCTTGATTTTGAGTTCGAAATGCCTGCCAAGGATCTTAAGCTCTTTGCTGTATATGCTCATACGTCGAGACTTACAATTACAGGTAATATGTCCCGCGTTTCCGTTGACGGTATCGAATTCTATGATTACGTTACTGCAAAGGTACATCCCCTCCAGAAGTACATAACACTCAGTGCTCAACCTCTTGAGAATTGTTACTTCAGCTATTGGGCATATGCAGATGATCCCTATAACCCCGATTGCTTCATAAGCAATGAACCTACTTTTGCTTATGAGATTCCTGCAGGTGAGCTTCGTGAAATAGTTGCCATATGCGAGCCGTATTCTAAGTACGAATACAGCGTTTACAGCGTATGCTCCGATCCTTCGAGCGAAGATGCTTATGCAGAGTATGGATTTATCGTAAACGGCGAGGATTATAACGATGATTACTACTCAGGCACATTCTGGGAATATGAAACCTTCAGCATAACTGCAGTTTCCGTTAAGGGATGCAAGTTCGTAGGTTGGGCTGTTATCAGCCTTCGTGAGAACGATACCTACGACAGCTGCAAGGACAAGATTTCCAGCACTGATGCTACTTATATTATAAATAAAGATAATTGTTCTACCTTCAAAAACAACAAGCTCGTTGCAGTATACGAGATGCTTCCTCAGTATAAGTTTGAAGCTAATTGCTACTTTATTGACGATAACTACGGCAGCTTTGCATCTATAAACATAGACGGTGAACCGAGAGGTGATAATTTCTACTCAACCAGTCTTGCAGAGGGCGAGCAGGTTACTATCAAGGCCGTTCCCGAGATGAACTGTAGGTTCGAGGGCTGGTACTATTACACCGTTGACGATAACCAGACTCCCATATTCGGAGATCTTGCATCTGCAGATCCTGAATTCACCTTCACAATGGGAACCGAAGACACCTGTGTTATCGCAAAGCTTCGTTGCTATCCTACCTACAGTATAGGTGCATACGCAGGAGCCGGAGGTGACATCTACATCAACGGCGTAAACCACTACGGAAGCGTTCGTCACGCATACGAGGAGGGCGAAAAGCTTACTTTAAAGGTTGAGGTTAAGGAAGGCTTTGAGTTCGTGGGCTGGTATGCGATAGGCGCTCCCACAGAACAGCTTATAACCACCGATCTTCAGTTCGAATACACCGTCGGTTCGTCTGACGCTGATTTCGAGGCAAGACTTGTGCCTATCATTTATTACGACGTTAAGCTTGAAATAAAGAGCCCTGCTTTAACCGTAGATATTGACGATAACAAAGATCTTCCTTACATCCCCGAGACCGAGGTATATCGCGTATACGTAACGTCACGCAGAGAAGGCGATAGCGTTACCATCAGAGCGAATGACGTTGAGGGAACAGGACTTGAGTTCAGCCATTGGAGCATCAATGGCGAGAGGATCTCCGACAGAGAGTACACCTTCACCGTTGGCACCGAAGAGGTTGTAATTTATGCCTATGCCAGAGAAAAGATTTCGGGAATTGAGTTGAGATTTGCTTCAAATGATTCGGAAATTACTCCGATTTATTCTACAGATTATGAAACCGGAGAAAGATATCTCAGCGGTATAACCGTTAAGTTTGGTGCATTCTTCGAAAATTATATCAATACCAACAGACTGCTTAACTGCATCAGGGTAGGTATTATTCGCGAGGGCTATGATTATGTATCCTATTACTATTCTGCACCTATGCGTGACTTGGACGTTGATTTTGATGAGGGCATTGAGGTGTACGATGACGGAATGATATGCTTTAAGAAGGTAGGTATCTTCACGGTTACCGTTACCGACAAGTCGAATCCCGAGCTTTCGGTATCCTTCAACGTTGTTGTAGAGGGCTATGATGAGACCGGTACATACGTTTGGGTTTCCGGTACAGACAGAGTGTATCATCTTGATCCTTATTGCAGTGATCTAAATGCAGTTACCATTATGACTAAGGATGATGCAGAGGAGGCAGGCTACGAGCCTTGCAGCCTTTGTCACGGAAATTAAATACAGTCGGCTTTAAACAACGTTGTTTAAAGCAAAGCTTGGTGGAGGAATCGAATATCGTGGTTCCTCCACCACGGCGACCTCACGTTCTATCACTAAACGAAGGTGATGATTGGTGACGTGTAAAACGAGGCACCTTCCTATAATTAAAGGAGAAAACAAAGATGAAAAACAAATTGAAATCAACATCGGTGATATTTGCTGTGATATTGATGTTATCTATACTTATCGGTATAATGCCGATGACGGTTTTTGCATATTATGAGGCACCCTTTTTTGATGGGGACTCTGTTGATGTATGCACCGAGGGAAAGACCTACAGCCTTTACACCGAGGAAAATTTGGAGGGACAGAACGGAACAACCTTCCTTTACGTCGTAAAGAGTGGCGATCGCTATTACACTCCCGGTAATCCTCGTTACACCAAATTTGAAGAAGTTGACTCCGTGTATGCAATTGACATTACCGAGTACTACGATGCACAAACCAACACCTTCTCCGGTATTCCTAATAGCGTAAACGTTGGTGCTTTGCAGTATCAGATGAACTCGGGTTCATATATGTATGTTGACGGCGATATGCTGTTTGCCTTGAGCGTTCCCTTTGAATCTGCAGGCGAAGCGTGGTTTGATGGCGGTATTCGTTATTACAGCCCCGATGAGACTTACAGCTATAGCCGTCCTTTGTGGCAAGCAAACGGTGACGGAAGTGGTTATTTTTACGATTCTTATAAGGATTGGTTTGGCGATTCTGACGCGTGGGTGTATGGCGTACTTGATTTGAAATATACAGGTACAGATTACGTGTTTGCTTTGCGTGACAAATCTGCCGAATACAACGAGGCGAAAAATGCCGACCCCGACAACTATGATATAAGCGTAAACGTGAAGGCGTATCTCTACGCTGCTCCTTGCGGACATGAGCAAAACGTTCACGGTAATGCTGATGCACCTACCTGTATGGAAAAGGGCTGCCACGAATATTGGTATTGCCGTCTTTGCGACACCTATTTCTCCAACAAGGAGATGACGGCGGCATATGATGGCTTCCCTGAAATAGATGCACCGGGTCACGATTGGAATGGAGAAAAATGCAACAACTGCAACCGCCCGGTGCCCGTATATAGCAAGGTGACGAACAAAACCGATTTCTTAGCCTTGGCTGACGATACTATGTACGTTCTTGTGGCTGAATATGAGGGTAAATATTATACCCCTGACAGCAGTGTTCTTTATTCCTACGTTTTCGACCTTGACGGTGACGGGTATGCCGATGTATACAACGTTGATGAAAACAATAATGAAACTCCCGATATCCTTGAGATCGACTGGGATGGAAACGGTGTTTACGACTATTTGGAGGAATGTGCAACGGAAGAAGAACGCCGTGAATATTTTGACTCTATATGTCAAGGTTATCTTAACGATATGCTCTACGGTCAAACTGTAGGCATACCTGTAAAGGAAATTACCCTTAATCCCGACGGCAGGATTTCTCACGATGCGGTTAAAGACGCTCTTGAATTTGAGATGATAAAGCTTCATAGTCAGGAAGAAATCAACGACAGTGAGGAAGTCTTCCGCTATACTTACGAGTGTGTAATGCAATTCGTTATCCCCAACACCTTTATCAACTCTCCTGCTTTTATCCCTGAGGACAGACCGTACAATAAGCTGTACCCCGATGAGGGCGACACCTACTATTGGGCAGTACTCTTCTACAATGACAGAGACAGCTATTATACCTATGATTGGGAGAATGATACGTACGTAGGTGGTTTGCCCTTCCTGGATGTATGCAAAGACGGCAGTATCGCACTCAGCAAATCCTGGAATGCTTTCTCGCCTGAGTTTGGGGAGCAGCTTGGATGTCTGCGTCTGCGCGATTATAACGGCGAATTACGTTTCGTCGTAGGCAATAATTACGATCTTGAGGGCAGCGAGTATATAGACGACGAAAACGGTGGCTACTGGGACACCAACGATACGCAGGCGTGCGTATACCTCTACGCTTCTGCACCGTATGATTCTCACACCTGCAATTTCGGTGACTGGGTTGCTGATGAGGGAACCGAAACACATACACGCACCTGTAAGGACACCACTTGTGGAAAGACCGAAACGCTCCCTCATAATTGGGATGAGGGTGTGCAAAGTGGAACAGCTGATTGCTTTACCGGCGTAACCACGACCTATACCTGCACCGATAACTGTGGTGCGACAAAGAGTGAAACGGCAGAAGGTCTCGGTCACGATTGGAATGCCTGGACAGATGACGGAGAGAACGCTCCCTACGATACACACTCGCATACCTGTAATCGTGGTTGTGGAGTTGCAGCCGAAACCGAAAGCCACACTTGGAGTAGTTGGGTGAAGGAGGATGCTACCAACCACAAAAAGACCTGCTCCGGCTGTAATGGCACAAGGCTTGCAGCCCATACCTTCGGTGAATGGACACCCGTAGGAGACGGCAGAACCGAAAGACGTGATTGTACCGAGACAACCTGCGATGCCTACGAAACAAGAACTCCTCACGTTTGCACCTTTGGTTCTTGGTATGAAACCGAGGACGGAATGAAGCACAGACGTGATTGCATCGATACCGATTGTGGTGAGTATGAGGAAGGCGATCACAGCTTTGGCGATTTTGCAAAGATTGACGAGCATTTACACGGTCGCACCTGCTCTGTATGTAATGCAGAGGAAAAAACCGAGCATAGCTTCTATGATTGGATTGCAAAGGACAATAACGACCACGTTCACGAATGTATAGAGTGTGACTATGAGTCGGTTCTTCCTCACGATTATGTGAGTGCGGTAACAAAAGAGCCGACTGTGACAGAGGCAGGCGAAGTGACCTATACCTGTACGCTCTGCTCTCATTCCTATACCGAGGAGCTTCCCAGGTGTATCGTCGAGGTGAGTGGCGACGTAGTAGGTACGGTGCTCAATGTTCCTACCGGCAGTAACGCATATATTCCCGAAGGAACGGTATTCGACGTGGTTGAACAGCCCGCAACCGAAATTCCCGAGCAGATTCTTGGTGAGATTGCCGTAACAGCAGAGGGTGCTGCAAAGCCTCTTGGAATGTTTGATCTCTCGCTTCTTCTTGACGGTGCAGCAGTTCAGCCCGGTGGTACGGTCGTTGTAACGCTTCCTGCCCCCGATCTTGTAGCTGAATATGATCAAATTATAGTCGTTTACATTGCTCCCGACGGAAGCTACGAGGAGTGTAAAACCACCGTCAACGAGGATGGCACTATAAGCTTCGAAACCGATCACTTCTCAAAATACGCTGTAATCGGTATTGAAAAGGCTCAGGAAGAAAAGGATCACTCAAAGTGCCTTGAGGAAGCAAGTGGCTGGAAGAGATTCTGGAACGCAATCGGTAACTTCTTCCGTAGATTGTTCTCCGATTTCGTAAAGTGCGTCTGTGGAGATAAGCTTCACGAGGACGATTACTCAAGATTTAAGGACATTTTCAAGCAGAATAGGAAATAATATCAACTGTTTAGTATTTTGGTTCATTAATAGGATTGATTATGAAGATGGATTTGATAGAAAAATACATGAATATTTTGCTTGGTAGCATTATATCCTTCTACTCGACAATAATTGTTGTTATTGTTTTGGGGTGCTTTTTCCCGGGAGACATTGCAATAGGTGCATTCACTATCCCGTGGTCTATTGGCTTGACATTTGGATTAGTAATTCTCTATACGGTTATAACTTCTTTCCTGATTGTTAAGTTTAACAGAGAAAAGAAAAACACCGAACAAAAAGGTTAATAATATTCAATTATTTAAATCTTGCGAATTTACCGGCATTTTCAATATGAGTAGTGCGTAATAGTTACCAGCAAAAAACAGCCGAGCCCCGGTTACTAATGTGCCCCCTGTCAAGTAGACAGGGGGCACATTAACTGAAGGCTTTTTTATTATTCCTTTTTTATTTAAAGAAGCACTCGAATTCTTATTTAGCAAATATCTTTGTCATCCACAGATGAGCGAGCTCCACCCAGGTTTGACAGGATGGTACTATCTGTGTCTCATTTACTGCAGTAAATTCGTTTGCAAGTGCAAGACCGTGGGGTCCTTCCGAATACAAATGCAGCTCAACAAATATATTTTTATCCTTAAGTGCTCGGGTAAACAACAGTGAGTTTTCAACAGGTACGTCATCATCTGTTACAGTATGCCACAAAAATGTTGGAGGATTGGATTCCGTTACTTGATTTTCAAGAGACATCTCCTCTACAAGTTCATCGTATCTGTCGCCAAGAAGTGAAACGAATGATCCTCTGTGAGCATATTCACCCGAAGTGATCACGGGATAGGATAAGATAACCCCATTGGGTTTCAGCATATCCTTGTCGCAACCAAGAGTATCCGACAAAAATGCTTTAGTCCAGAAGCAAGAATATGAAGCAGCAAGATGACCTCCCGCTGAAAATCCCATAAGAACTATTTTGTTTTCATCTATAAGCCATTCATCAGCTCTCTCGTGGAGCATCTGCACTACCCTGCCAAGCTCCAAAAGTGCTGTTGGGTAGGTCGCGTCGGGATATATGGAATAGCGCAAAACGACCACGTTATACCCTCTCGCAAGATATTGCAGAGCTACGGGCTCGCTCTCACGGTATGAAACGAATTCGTATCCGCCGCCCGGACAGATTACTATGGTGGGGCGTTTCTTTACGGGCAACTCAGGATTGGCCTCCATAATATAGGTCGTAACAAATGCATTCTTTGATCCTTGTTCATTCAATTCTATTCTCTGATGTATCATCACAATCCTCCTATAATCATTTGCATTTTTTGTTCTCCTCTTTTGCTCAATCTTCATCAAGCCAAGGCGCAAGTGCCTCGGACAATTTAGTATAATCGTCAATAGTTACAAATTGAAAGTCGGATTTATATACGCTTTCATCATTGCCACCTATGCCGTAATCGTCACCGACAAATATGACCTCACTATGTTCGATACCGTTTTCCCGGCACCACAAATCAAGTGCATAATACTTGTTGAATGGCTTGGGTGCCATATCAAATGAGGAAGAACCACCAACGAACACATTATAATCGGGGAATGCCGCACAAACCTCATCATAAATAGCGCGACGTTTTTTTCTGTCGGGATCAAAAGCCAACTTGTCTGATTGATTTGCCTTTGTGCCAAGCAAGGGCAAGGTCAGGCAGCCCGATGCATGATATTCTACGTTCTCGCCCGCAAACCGTGTAAAACCGTATTTTTCTCGAATCAACGTGACCTTTTCTTCAATCAGATTTTTGTTTTCACAAGCGACAACGTCATCGCGCACAAGCTTGAGCTCGCCGTCTCTATATTTTGCATACTGCATGCCGTAATTTCCAATAACGTCCATAGGAAATCTGCCAAGCTGATTATGTATTCGCATACAATTGCCTGCTCCAACCATAATCAGCGTGTAACGCTGTGCAAGCCGTTCAAGAATTGATCGATTTTTCTCTTCCAGCTGAGTTTTGTGTTGTGTAAGTGTACCGTCAAGATCAAATGCAAATAGCTTTACCATAAAATTACCCCTTTACTCGCAGTCCTGCTTTTTCAAGCTCTGATATCATAAAAGCCGGCTCGTTAGAGGTTATCAGCTGTGCTCCAAGACTTGCTGCGTGCTTCATATCCTCGATCGTACGAATGGATGCGCCGACCCAAGGACGAACTCCCTGCGCTATAAGAGCATCAAAATCTTTTTTTGGATTGACCAAGCCTTCAAATGCAGGAGTACCGTCGGGATTATTATACTTCCAGAGGCAGGCACAATAAAGCTTTTCAGGACGGGTTTCTCCAAGTATGCTGTAGGGATAAAATCCGTGAAGGCGGAAACGTCCATCATATTTTTCCTCTACGTACTTAAGCAGCCTTCCTTCAAAGCTGTTAACGAAGCTGCGCTCCCAAAGACCGTAGTGATCCACCATCGCGATGATCTTGTCAGCACATACCCTTGCTCTTTCTTCGCCGTCTCGGAAATAATCCTTGAATTCAAAATTGAACTGCATAGCAGGATTTTCGCAGGCAACGAATTCGCAAAATTGACGGAGAGTTGGTACTCTTGTTCCTCTGAACGCTTCTCCATTCTTTATGCCGACATCTGCGCGCAAAACTTCCTCAAGCGTCAGCTCGCTTATCCTACCCGAAACGTCAGCCGTACGTGCAAGATCGCCGTCGTGAATAAGAACGATCTCGCCATCCTTTGTCATATGCAGATCGAGCTCTATCATATCAGCGCCAATTTCATACGCAGACTTATATGCAAGCATTGTATTTTCGGGATATTCAGCAACATTTCCGCGATGAGCAGCAACCTCAATATACACAGTTTTTCTCCTTTTGTTTTTTATATCATTAACGATCTATTCTGATGCTAACCTCGGTATTTTTATCGAAGATATGTATAGCCTCTTCGTCAAGGCCGAGAATAATCTCACTCTTTCTTGCCGGATTCTTCCTGAGCTTTGCAGAAGCTACGATGCTTGTAGGACTCTTTTCAATGGAGCCGTCGGCACTCTTATCAAGATTTGCATAGATAATTGTTTCATTACCAAGAGCCTCAATAACCTCAACTCTTGCAGTTACGCTCATATCATTTTCTGCATCGAGAACCTTAAGATCACCGGGACGAATACCCATAATAATATCAAGACCGGACCCAATCTTGTTTGCATCAAAGTTTGAAAGAGCTTCCTTAGAAAGCGTTACTGTCTGATTATTAGCAAATGTAATCTTACCATCTGGTGTGATGTGACCATCAAAGAAGTTCATCTGAGGTGTACCGATAAAACCTGCAACGAATGTATTGATGGGATAATCATAAAGCTCCTGAGGTGCACCAATTTGCTGTACAAAGCCATCCTTCATAACAACGATTCTTGTACCCATTGTCATAGCTTCAACCTGGTCGTGAGTTACGTAGATAAACGTTGCACCAAGCTGATCGTGAAGCTTGATGATTTCACTTCTCATTGTTGCACGAAGCTTTGCGTCAAGGTTTGAAAGGGGTTCGTCAAGAAGGAATACTTTGGGATTACGAACGATAGTTCTACCAAGAGCAACTCTCTGACGCTGACCACCGGACAAGGCCTTGGGCTTTCTTTCAAGATACTCTTCTATAGCAAGAATCTTAGCAGCTGCCTGAACCTTGTCGTCGATCTCTTTTTTTGTGTACTTACGCATTATCGGAATTGTATTTCCATTATCATCAAGCACAGGATTTCCCGACTTATCTTTCTTTACATCTGCCACCTTTCGGAGCTTAAGACTGAACGCCATATTGTCATATACGGTCATATGAGGATAAAGAGCATAGTTCTGGAATACCATCGCGATATCTCTATCCTTGGGTGCTACGTCGTTTACAACCTTATCGTCAATCAGGATTTCACCGTCGGAGATTTCCTCAAGGCCTGCGATCATACGAAGAGTTGTAGATTTACCACAACCCGATGGGCCTACGAAAACTATGAATTCCTTGTCCTGAATATCCATACAGAAATCGGAAACTGCAGGCTTGGTATTAGCAACGCCCTTTTTCTCTGAATTTTCGTACACTTTGTACACGTGTCTAAGTGTTACTGTTGACATATTTTTCTCCTTTTGCGTTGCTTTTGGCCGATATATTCGGTGGCTGAAATAATGCCCCATCGGTTTTCCTCAAACGCAGTTTGTTTTGAATATATTGCCTTAATTTATCATCGGCTTTTTGGTGATGTTTAGCGTCGTTTTATCAAGTTCAAAAACAGTTGCTATAGCTTTTTACACCGTATGATACAATGACTGTATAATCACTCATTATGATCGTTCAGAGTATCAAGCAGAGCATCGGTCGCTTTTTGTGCATATTCTTCAAGCTTGCCCTGGTCGCGCAAATAGAAAAGTATGGTATATCTGTCTCTCATAATTAGAGCACGATGAATACCGTCAATGATTATCTGACGGTCCGTAACGGTTGGAGGAACATTCATCTTAACACAAAATTCTTCAACCGCATCAAAATACGGAATATATTTGGAAATCAATTCCTTAAGATGCTCGTCACTTGTC
>JAFTON010000005.1 GCA_017463765.1 Clostridia bacterium
AATTGGCTGGGAAGCTGGGAAATGTAATATTTGATTAGGAGAAACAACAATATGAAAATTGCAGTTACTTACGAAAACGAACAAATCTTTCAGCACTTCGGACATACTGAGAAGTTCAAGGTCTATGAAAATGAGGATAATACGATCATATCCTCTGAAGTAATTGATACCAACGGACAGGGGCACGGTGCCTTAGCCGGTCTGTTAAAAACAATCGGAGCAGACGTTCTTATCTGCGGTGGCATCGGAGGCGGTGCGCAGATGGCACTTGCCGATGCAGGTATCAAGCTCTATGGAGGTGTCAGCGGTTCTTGCGACGCAGCAGTAAAGGCGTTTCTTGCGCACAATCTCGGCTATAACCCTAACGTCAAGTGCGACCATCACGACCATGAGCATAGCGATGAGGGTCATAATTGTGGAGATCACGGCTGTGGCACCCACAACTGCGGCGGACATAGCTGTCACTAATTATAGTTTAATACAGAGGGCTGGCGAAAAACTATCTGCCAGCTCTCAAAATTTGTTTAACCGCCCACGTGCGCAACCGAAGAAAGCCTTACTATCTCACGGGTAGTGGGGCTTTTTTTATTTAAAAATACTCAAAAATATGTCAAAAGTTTACAAAAATGAGCACAAAAATAGCAGTATATGAATCATATACCACAAAAAGAAGGCTTTTTTATTGACTTATTTAAAGCAATAATGTAAACTTGCATTGAATCAAAATAACCCGGGAGGACAAAGAGTGGACGCAAAAACCGTTGGTAAAAAAATAGCAGAATTGCGCAAGAAAAACAATATGACTCAAAAAGAACTCGCCTCCAAGCTGAACGTCATTGACAAGACGGTGTCACGTTGGGAATGTGGATACGGATTGCCCGATCTTTCCATAATTCCTGAGATCGCCGCCATTTTTAATACAAGCATTGAAGAGCTGCTGGGAACGAACGTGGATATTCCATACGACGCTTCGATGGAGACTGTCGATGACGAGGCTGAGGAAGTTAAAACGGCGTGGTTTGTTAAATATAAAAAGCATTTGATTTTGGGTGGCTCTGCCATTGCAGTAATCATCTGCGTTACGATACTTATCTTATCCTTGATCCGGCCGAAAATTCCCCTGATTGACGGATACTGCTGGGACAGAGTGGGTCGTAGCCAGGCTGATTACGTATTTATCACAGCCTTTGGAGCCGAAGAATGTATGTCTCTTGAGCTGACGGGCGATGAAACGGAGGGTAATTTTTTCTGTCAGGAAACATGGAAGCTTGGGGTAAACCAAGCTCCTATCAACTGCGCTGTATACGGTAAATATAAAATAATTGAAGGAAAAATCCATCTGTACTCCGAAAATCTTATTGACGATAATAATACGAACAAGCTACGGTTACACACCGGTCTTGGACTTGAGTCCTTCGTTGGCAAGGTTGAATACTCCGATGATGGAAATATAAGTGGTATCTCATTTAAGTCCACTGTTAAAAATACAGAATCAAGTGTATTTGGCAGATGGACAAAGTATGATCATTACTTTTCCAGAGAAAAAGGAGAAATCTACTTTGAACGGGTAAGCAAGGAGCTTAGCTATGAGCAAATTCTCAGGATGCCGACCTTTGTTGCCGTTGAAATGGGAGTCGTAGTTCCCTACAGACTTGAGGCATACCTTACAAGATACGATTATTTTGTCGGAGAGATTATAGACCGTGATGACGTAGAGGTCAATCTGGTTTACTCTGACGGCACGAAAAATCCGATAAATGACTTTACCTGCGAGCAGGTTGGACGCGAGCTGACCACAGCCGACAGCTCTCTCAACGTTCATTATTCATCGGACGAAACAAAAACAACGGCAATCATCTACATTAACGTTAAATACGGCTTAGCCTGGGAGCGAATCAGGTCCAGCAGTGCAGATTATAAGTATTTTACACATTACAACACCGATGAAACTATAAGCTTCGGATTGTTGGAGCTTTTTGGCAATAAAAACAAGGGTAACTTTATTTATAGTGAAAATTACGGTACGACAACCATTGATGACGCATCGGTAGTTACAGGAGAATACCACGTCAAAAACGGAGAAATACACTTTGTAAGCTCGAAGGTATTTACTAATCGCAATCATCTTCCTAAGTTTTACGTTAATTCAGAGGGCGATTACTTTACGGCTGTTATAGAAGCGAATATGTCACAAATCCTCTTCCACACGGGTCAATTCGAGCGCAATTTATTCGGTCATTACGTGACGGAGCAAAAGGACACCAGCTTTTCCGACACTGTCGGAACGGTTTGCTTTGAACCAGTAAAAGATAAAGAGCTTTCCGAGAGAGCAAAAGAGGCTCTTGAACACTACAAATATATGTATAAATAAACAGGAGGTAAATAAATAATGTTTGGTCTCAGATCTAATCCATTAAGCTTAGTTATGCCGTTAATCTGTTCGGCTCTCAGCGTTGTTACTGCACTTTTATACCGGGAATGGTTTATCGGTAGCGCAGAATTCAATGAAATTGCCTTTTATCTTATGCTTGGCGCAGGTGCGCTTGGAATCCTTGCGATTATCGGACTTGGTGATTTTGCAGCATCTGTTCAATTCCTTATGTTGCTTGGTGGCAGTATGTTCTATATTTACGGTATGTACTACTACGTGTCCATCGTTCTTGTGGGAATTGATCTTCAGAGCTTCAGCACAGCCTTTATAGCCTGCTCTGCCCTGGTTGGCTCTACAGTAGCCCTTTCCACGCTGAACGTATTAATAAAAAGATAAGGAGAAAAAAGATGCGAATAATATCCAAGATTTGTCACGTTGTTTTCAGCTTCCTTTTCGCAATTATGCTTACAGCCTATTTCATAACGGCAGAAAACGTTGGAATCATCAGTGCAGCGCTTAATCAGCCCACCTCCGAGCGTATAGACGTTTCTGATGAAATTCAGGACACCGATTACTTCAAAACCAACTATACCTGCCTTGATGATCTTATTAATGACGGTATAGCTCTGTCAGAAGAAATCATGGCAGAAGGCGCAGTTTTGCTCAAAAATGACAACAACTGTTTACCTTTAGACCCAAATAGCGAAGGAAATATAAGTATTTTCGGAGTTGCGAGTGTTGATCCTGCGTATGGTGGTGAGGGCTCTGCAGCAGCTACCAACCCTCTCGATCCCGTTGACGTAAAAGAGGGATTTGAGAGCGCAGGCTTCACTATTAACGATAAGCTTTACGGCTTTTACAACAAAAACAAGAACGCTTACGTTTCCACGGGCTATAAGATCAACGATGCATCCTGGAGTGACGTAACCTCGGATGAGAAGGTTTCTGCCTCCTTCGGACAGTACGGAGATGCTGCTGTCGTTATTCTTAAAAGAATCAGAGGTGAAAACGGCGATCTTTACTACAACAACCCCTCCTGTGACGGTGAGGGTGGAAACTATCTGGCTCTGAACGAGAACGAAAAAAGTCTGCTTCGCGGCCTTGCAGAGCTTAAAGGAACTACCTTTAATAAGATTATAGTTCTTCTCAACGCACCAAACCAGATTGAAGCAGAGTTTCTCTTTGATCCCGAATACAAAATCGATGCTGCTCTCTGGATAGGCTCGGTAGGAGTCAGTGGTATGTCTGCCGTGGGTAAAATTCTCAGTGGCGAGATAAATCCTTCGGGCAGACTAAGCGACACCTTCTGGATGAAGCACGAGTATAATCCCGTTATGGCAAACTTCGGAGTAAGACAGTACGCTAACTCGAGCGACTTTTCCTCTCAGTTCCCTACTACCAGTGGAAACTCCTATACGGGAATGAATTATACCACCTACGTTATGTATCAGGAGGGTATTTACGTCGGTTATCGCTATGCTGAAACCAGATATTACGACGTGGTAAGTCTGAGACCCGGCGCAGGAGATTTTGATTATAACGAGGCTGTCGCCTACCCCTTCGGCTACGGTCTTTCCTACACAAGCTTTGAGTATAAGGATTTCTCGGTGGATTACGATCAGAGAACCGACAGATACACCGTAAAGGTTACCGTTAAAAACACAGGTGAGGTGGCAGGCAAGGAAGTAGTGCAGATATATCTTCAGAAGCCTTACACCGATTACGACGTTAAAAATCATATTGAAAAATCGGCTGCAGAGCTTGTTGGATATGGAAAAACCGAAGCACTTGAGCCGGGTGCCGAGCAGCAGATTACGGTTAGCGTAAACGGAAGTCAGCTTGCATCCTACGATGCCTACGGTATCGGAAGCTATTATCTTGATGCAGGCAGCTATCTCTTTACTGCAGCGCGTAATTCTCACGAAGCGACTAACAATTTCCTCGCTGAAAATTATGGCATGGACACAGGTGATACAAATATGGTTGCCTCCTTTGACAAGGAAGCCGATCCTATCACCTACTCTGACGGTATCGTCAATCTCTTTGACGGTGGAGACATTCTCAGATACAAGAATGCAAGCGATAAAAACAACGCCCACTATATTTCAAGAAACGACTGGGCAGGCACAATGCCCGACGGAAAGGTTGATATATATCTGACACAGGAAATGGTGGATGATATTATCAGGCAGAACGGTGACGGCTGGATTGAGAGTGGCAATACTGCTTATCCTACATACAGCAAGGATGCAGGCCTTCAGCTTATAGATATGCGCGCCGACAACGAGGGCAATCCGATTCCCTCCGACAGCGAGTATTGGGATGAGTTTATGGATCAGCTTAGCTACCGTGAGATTGCCGAGCTTATCACCACGGGTCTCAGAAAAACAGGCCTTCTTGAAAGCATCGGTAAGCCCTCTACGGTAGAGCATAACGGCCCTACCGGTCTTACACAGAAATACGGTGAGAGCGTAAACGGTCTTGCGTATATTTACGGAGATCCCGATTCCTCAAAATCTCCTCCATACTATCCCTCTCTCGGAATTCTTGCATCAACCTTTAATACCGATATCGCTGCAAAATTCGGTGAGATGCTGGGTGAGGATGCTCTCTGGGCAGGCTACAGTGGATTTTACGGTATCGGACTTAATACTCACAGAAGCGCTTACGACGGAAGAAACTTCGAGTATTATTCAGAGGATCCCTTCCTTAGTGGAGCACAGGCAGCAAGGGTTGTTACAGGCTTACAGTCAAAGGGCTGTAATGCTTACGTCAAGCATATTGCAGGCTATGAGCAGCAGACCTGCCGAGTCGGTCTCAGCGTATGGTCGAATGAGCAGGCTTATCGCGAGATATATCTTGAACCCTTCCGTATGGCAATCGTTGAGGGTGGTGCAAGCAACGCCATGACCTCTTATACAAGAATAGGCGTAACCCTCTGCCCTGCCAGTCGGGAGCTTTGCACCGACTTCCTTCGTGGAGAGTGTGGAATGAAGGGCTTCGTGGTTTCGGATATGTGGAAGGGCAGATATCTTGACTCTCAGCTCGTTACCTGTCTGATGGCAGGATGCGATCTGCCTGACAGCGATCTCAGCGCAGATATTTACGATAAGTATGAAGAGAATTACGGTAACGTAGCAGAGCAGATGCGTACTGCAGCGAAGCGTATTCTCTACGCTACCGTGAACTCTAACGCTATGAACGGTATTTCTGCAGGCACAAGAATTGTAAAGATAACTCCCCCCTGGCAGCAGGCTCTTATTACGGGAACCGTTGTAAGTGGAATACTCTTCCTGTTATCTACTCTCGGATATGCAATAACGGGCATTTCCAAAAGATCCTTCTGAGATATCAACGAATCATAGTTCGTGATAATAAAAAAACAAAAAGGAGAATTACTATGAACGCAAAAAAGCTTTTCAAAGCCCTGCTGTGCAGCGCATTAGCTATCGCTGTTGTGCTCGTTACACTTACAGGCTGCTCTCTGTTTGAGCAATTCCTTCCCGATTCGGGAAGTGGAGACACAGACTCCGAAAAAACACTCCTATCCATCACCCTTGAATCAATGCCCACAAAGCTTGATTACGAGATTGGCGAAACCGTTGATACCACGGGTATGAAGGTTATTGCTAATTTCAGCGACGGTAGCAAGGAGGACGTTACCGACAAGTGTACTACCACCATCGGATCTGACAAGATCACAGCTACCACCACCTCTTACTACGTAAAGTACGTTTACGAAAAGACCACCAAGACAGTAAGAGTTGACATCAACGTAAACAAGATCGATATTGAATTTACCGAGCTTACCTCAGAGGCTTATGAAAACTACGTTGCACCTCACAAGATTGCAGAGAGCAGCGAAGCAGACTACGTTTTCGTAACCTCCTTTAACTCCTCCACCATGCTGGTTGACGCCTGCCTTGAGCTCTTTGGTACAGAGGCATCCGGTACC
>JAFTON010000030.1 GCA_017463765.1 Clostridia bacterium
CCGAGTGTGACCGAGCCTCAGCGAGAGATAGAACAAAAACTCAAATAAAAAAGAGAAAACCATAGGTTTTCAACCTTAGATTTTCTCGGTTAGATAAATATTGATGGTAGAGGCACATTTAAGAGTACCTCTACCTTTTTTTGTTCGGTTATGCCTAAATAAAGCAGCCCCTTTTTTCTTTTTGCTCCTTAATCCGTTGACATTTTATATGGCAGATGGTATAATAATGTCGAATAATCTTTCATAGGAGGATATCGAGATGAATCAGAGCAGCAATATCTATTTGGAAGTGAAGAATTTTGTTAAAGATAAAATAGACCCCTGTCTTCTGAGAAAATTCAGCACCTCTAAAAAAAGCTCATTCGAGCTCAGGGAGTATATGGAGGCGACCTTTGCCGTAGTTAACTCGATAATAGATGCATATACCGTTCATGAGTATGAGTTTACTCTCGCTATGGATTTTCTGGTTCAGATGGCACATGAGAATATAGAGGCTATATTCTTCAGAATACTTAAGGAGGCAGATCTTCACGAAAGCCAATACCTTGATAGCTATTTCGGTGTGTATTACGCCTTGTCTATCCTTTATAAAAAGAAGGGTAAAACCGAGAAGCTTGAGAAGCTGCTTGCAAAAAAATACGATGCCTTCGACTCCTATCCCCTGCATTACGAGGTACGCTCCAGATACTTTAAGCGTGTCAAGAATTATAAGGATGCTCTGAAAAACGACCAGAACGCCATCAATTCGCTTAAATTTATAGGTGTCACAAACCCCGGTGTTCTGATTTCCTATGCGTCCACCATATGCACCATGCTGGAGAACAACACGCTTCCCGACAGAGATGACGTTAAGGATGCGATACAATATACCAATGAGGCAATCGCCAGAAACCCCGTATATCCCAAGTATCCCTTTGTAAAGGCAAAGCTTGTATTCCTCGAGGCTATACGCTATGAAAGCGACGTGGATATATATCAGAAAGCGTTTAAGGATGCGCAGCATCGTATTCAGGATGCGCACGTGCTGCTTCAGCAGGGCTTCCGTGGCGACAACAATTACTACAAAAAAGAGCTTGCCTCATTCGACTCCTTCAGCGAAAAGATGAACAAGGTTATGGATGAGCTGAGATTCACCAAGACCTTCGATTACCTTGACTCAAAGAAGAAAGCGATATTGAGCAAGTCAAGCCATGATGAGTGCTATGCCTCAAATCTTCTGCCGGATAATCCCGAGCTTAAGCCGGGTGACAAATTCTTCTTCGTCTGCTATTCCTCAAAGGACTTCAAGTCTGTGTACAGCGATCTTATAGAGCTGTATAAGAGAAAGGTTCATTTCGTTTACGACCATTCGCTTATTAACGGACACTCTCTCGGTTGGGACAATGAGGTAAAGGGCAAGATTGAGAGCGATGACTGCGTTGGTGTACTCTTCTTTATCAGTAAAAACATCTTCTACGGCGAGGCGATACATAAGGAGATCAAGATAGCAAAGGAGAGCAATCAGGCAAATATGATGGTTAATCTTGAGGAGGTAGCTCCGTCACATATTCTGACCGACTTTATTATCGACCGATACGTTGAGGCAGAGAGCGTGTGTCAGGACTGTATACAGAGAATCATCAAAGAGGCAAATGGCGATCCCAATGCAAAATGTCAGGGAATGCTGCCTAAAAAATTCTATCTCTCTGACGAATATATGAAGGATTTCCTCGACTACTTCCCTGACAAAACCCCCTATGCAATCAAGCAGAAGCAGTATAATGACGACGGTACCGTACATATTGATTCACTTATAGAAAATATTCGAAAAGCATTCGAAAAGGACTGTACAATAATCGGAGATAACCTGGATGAGATCATTAAAGATAAGAATTAAAACAGATTTTGCCACCACTCCTCATACACGAGAGCTTGACAAGCCTAATGAGGACAGGCTCGTTTGTGACGAGGAGAGGGGTATATTCATAGTTCTGGACGGGGTGACCAGAGTACATAAGGAGTACGAAAAAGCCCCCTTTGAAAGTGCTGCGCGTGACGTTGGCGACATATTTATAAAAGAGGTGTACGCCTATATTTGCGAGCATATTTCTGATCCCGAGCCTAAAGAGATACTTATGTGCGCAGTTGACAGGGCGAATGCTCTGATCAGGGATTATCGCAGCAAAAGGAGCAAGGAGGAGTGGGGATTCTACCCTTCTACGCTCGGCATAATCTCAATTCTGCGTGACGGCAGGCTCTACTATCTTTGTGTCGGAGACTCTATCGGCGTTCTTCTGCGCGAGGACTCAAAGATACTGTTCGGCAGGGAGTTTGTCCTTGAGGCTGTGGATCTTCTCGACGTTAGCAAGAAGGAGAGATACGACCTCTACTGCAATCATCCCGACAACCATCTGTCCTACACCGTATTTAACGGTGATGAGGTTGTAATGAGGGGCGTTCAGTATTCCTTTATTGATCTTTACGAGGGCGACACGCTGTTTCTTGCCACCGACGGTATCGGAAGCTATCTTAAGTATGAGAAGTCAGACGATCTGAAGGAACAGAGCGCAGAGGAGATCATCTCACGCTCGGGAGAATATGACAGACCTCCCTATGCAAATTATGCAGACGACAAGACCCTGATTAAAATTACTTTCTGACGGAGAGAAGAAAATGAGAAAACTGACTATAAAAAGAGAGAAAAGCATTATCGGCAGACTCGGAATAATGAAGGTGTATATCGAGGATCAGACCTCCGACGAGCTTACCATGAACGTAGAGACCGAAAACGGTCCTGTAAAGGTTAGCTGTCGCAAGCTTGGCGAGATAAAGAACGGCGAGGAGGTAAGCTTTGATATCGGTGAGAGTGCAGCAAGGATTTTCGTCATTGCCGACAAGCTGAGCAAGGATTACTGTAACGAGTGCTATCAGCTCCCGAAGGGCAGCGAGGATATCTACCTCACAGGCAGAAACAAGTTCAATCCGGCTGCAGGCAACGCCTTTCGCTTTGACGGAAATGAAAATGCCATAACCCTGAAGAGCAGAAAAAAGGGCACGAAGCGTGGTCTTGTTGTCCTTATTCTGTCTATGCTTATTGGCTTTACCCTCGGATACGGAATCACCTCGGCTATTTTGGGAATTATTAACAACAGAGAGAAAAGCTTTGAGTCTGGTGGAATGACTATTACACTAAACAAGAGCTTCACCGAGGAGGATGCTTCGGGTTATGACTCATTGTTCGTTTCGAAGAACGTAGAGCTTATTACGATGAAAACCTCCTTCAAAAGCTTTGGTACATCACACCTTACTGCAGCAGAATTCGCATCCACCGTTATTATGAACAATAAGGATATCGAAGACTGCGAGATAAGCGAAAGTGACGGAGTAGCATACTACACCTTTGATGCTGTGGCACAGGATGACCGTACCTATACCTACTGCGTATACACCTATAAGACCGACAGCGCATACTGGCAGCTTTATTTCATCACAAGAGAGAATAAGTATAACAGATATGCCGACGATATTGAAAAGTGGGCAGGCTCGGTTAAATTTGAATAATTTTCTTATTAAAAGTCAAACGGAAAATAGGGTGGTATCCTTAGTGGAGAATTTACACTTTGACAAAAGTGCAAGCATTGCATTTGTCTGGACAAAGTCAAAAGAGCTAAGCCCAAACCCTTAATACAAGCAGAAAGAGAAAACAAATCGGTTCAAATCCCGAAATGTCCTCTCTTTTTTCTGTTGGTGATGTTTTTGCTGACGCAAAAGTGATGTTATGCTCCGCATAATGATGTTGCTCGCCATTTGCTACGCAAATACAAGCTCGCAATGATGTGATGTTTGCCCACTGTGCCGAAGGCACAACATCATTCACGCAGTGAACATCACTGCC
>JAFTON010000031.1 GCA_017463765.1 Clostridia bacterium
CCAATACGCCTCACGCTCGCAAACGAAGATTTCTGCTCTAAATCAAGCAAGCCCCGAAAGGTGCTTCGCACTAAGAATTCAGCAGTTGATGTCTTTACTATCCCCAAAGCCTTGATATTGCTGAATTCTTAATGACTCAGCCCCTTTTCATATAAATCAGAAGTTGAATTTAAGCTGCGCAAGCAGTGATCCGTTTGATGGAAGCGCAAGCTTTTTGCACTTCAAGGCATCCTGACCGATATCATCAATACGGTCGGTAACAAGATCTATCTTTACGCCCTTCTTAGGAAGCTTCATAATCTGAACGCCTGCAGCAGTTCTGGTCGCCTTTACGGGAACGAGATTACTCTTGATGAGCATTCCTCTACCGGCGTCACTGCGAATAAAGATATTTATAGGCTTATCTCCTTCATAAACAGCTCCTGCGAGAGGTGAGTCGTTCGAATACGCGCTTGAAATCTTACGGCGACGGGTTTTAGCTTCATATGCTCCGAGGCTCACACGAAGTCCCTTGCCGTTTTCGAATATGTAAACCATATGGTGTTCCGGATTTAAATCATAAACCATCTTACAAGCAACAACATGTTCTTCATCATCCATCGAAAGCTTTGTTGCAACGTACTCTCCCATCTGACTTGCTTTTGTAAGCTCAAAATCAGCAACCTTAGCACGATAAATCTGTCCCTTATCCGTGAAGAACAAAATATCACCACGGTTATCGGTATCCTCCTGGTAGATTACAAAATCGCCATCCTTAAGCTTATGCTCATCGGCAGCACGTGCAGCCTGTACCGAAAGCTTTTTGAAGTATCCACCCTTTGTAAGAACAATACGGCAATTATAATTTTCAAAGAAGATATCCTCTTTTTCCTTTGTTGATGAAGTTTCTTCTTTTGCAACAATTTCAGTTTTTCTCGGTTTACCGTACTTTTTCTTAACCTCCTGGAGTTTAGCAATTATGGTGCCCTTCAGCTTAAGCTCATCACGAAGGGTTTCTCGGATATCTGCAATCTCTGCCTCGAGCGCACTGATCTCTTCCACCCTGTTGATGATATACTGTCTGTTAAGATTACGAAGCTTTATATCTGCAATATACTCTGCCTGAATCTTTGTAAGGCTGAAGCCTGCAGCAAGGTTAGGTACAACGTCCTCCTCACGCTCGGTGTTTCTGATAATTCTGATAGCCTTATCAATATCAAGAAGAATTGCGGCAAGACCACGAAGGAGCTCAAGCTTATGCTCTTTTTTTCCAAGCTCAAAGGTAAGCTCACGTGTTACGCACTTAACTCTGAACTTAATCCATTCATTAAGAATTTCGCGAATGCCGAGCTGCATGGGAGTACCGTCAATAAGAACGTTAAAGTTGCAGTCAAAGTTGTTTTCAAGCTCGGTGGCTGCAAAGAGCTTCTTCATAACCACCTCGGGATCAGCATCCTTCTTAAGATCAAATGTAAGCTTGAAGCCGTTAAGGTCGATCGCATCACGAACGTCTGTAACCTCACGCAGCTTGCCGGACTTAATAAGATCCGTCGCCTTTTTCATAATCGCCTCTATCGAGGAGGAATAAGGAATTTCAAGAACGTCTATACAGTTATTCTTCTTTACGTACTCATACTTGGCACGCATCTTAATGCTGCCGTATCCACTCTCATATATCTTACGCATCTGATCCCTGTCATAAAGAATCTGAGCACCACCCGAGAAATCGGGTGCTTTTACTATATCGAGCATACGGTCGACGGTTGTATTTGGGTTTTTAAGAAGCGCTATTGTACCGTCGCATATCTCTGCAAGATTAAAGGAGCAGATAGAACACGCCATACCAACCGCGATACCAAGATTCGGTGAAACAAGAATATTCGGAAAAGTGGTGGGAAGTAGCGTTGGCTCCTCCATTGTATTGTCGTAGTTCGGTACAAAATCAACTGCATCCTTATCAATTCCGGAGAATAATTCGTGGCAGAACTCGTCAAGCTTTGCCTCAGTGTATCTGGATGCAGCATATGCCATGTCCCTCGAATAATGCTTACCAAAGGATCCCTTCGAATCAATAAAGGGATGGAGCAGTGCCTCATGTCCCTTAGTAAGACGAACCATAGTCTCATAAATCGAAGCATCACCGTGGGGGTTCAGACGCATGGTCTGACCTACGATATTGGCACTCTTGGTTTTCTGTTTGTTCAGAAGCCCCATTTCATACATAGTATAAAGAAGCTTTCTGTGCGCAGGCTTAAAGCCATCTATCTCCGGGAGCGCACGAGAAACTATAACGCTCATAGCGTATGGCATATAGTTTTTCTCAAGAGTCTCTGTTATAGGCTGGGCAGTTGCGACAGCCTCATTTTCTAAAGGATTATCTACAGCTTTTATTTTCTTCTTAGCCATTTTACTCCTGCCTTAATTTTATTACGGTATGAGCAGCAGCGCGTATCATTCTGTTATACAAAGCAAGTCCTACCCCATCCATTGAAGGCAATGGAGCATAAATAATATCGTAGGACTGCTTGTCTGCATCACGAAGAATAGAAAACAGATGATGCGCCTGCTCGTTTATGTTATCTCTGGCGCCAAGCACGTAGATATCGGCGTCAGGAAGGTTTTCAGCTACACGGATCTTATCATCGGTGTAACATAAAATTGCTGCTTTTTCGTGTTTTTTGCTTTTTATATACTCAATTACACATGAGAGCTCTCCGTCAAGTAAAACCAAGGGTGCAGAGGGTGCATAATGACGGTATTTCATTCCGGGAGAAAGAGCAACCTCCCCCTCACGAAGTCTATCGGTAACGGCATCTGCAACGCTTATCTGCGCTACACAGGCAAGCTCTGAGAGAGTAATTCTACCCGGACGAAGAAGCAGCAAAGATCCGTCATCCTCAAGCTTTACTATCGTAGATTCAAGTCCTATTTCGCAGTCGCCACCATCAATTATCATATCAACTCTTCCCTGCATATCATCAATAACGTGATGGGCGGAGGTTGGTGATGGGCTTCCGGAAAGATTTGCAGAAGGAGCTGCGATAGGCCTATCGGATAACTCGATAAGTCTGTGTGCAACCGGGTGGGACGGGCATCTTACTGCCACGGTATCAAGACCACCTCTGGTCTCCTTTGGCACACTGTCTTTCGCCTTCATAACCACGGTCAGAGGTCCGGGCATAAATCTTTCTGCCAGCTTATAATAAGTCTCGTTTGTAAAGGTATATTTCTCTGCGTCTGAAGGATTTGCAATGTGAATTATAAGTGGGTTGTCCGACGGTCTGCCTTTTGCAGAATAGATTTTGCGCGCAGCATCGGGATTTGTTCCATCACCCCCGAGTCCATAAACCGTTTCTGTTGGAAAAGCAACAAGACCACCACTTTTAATTATTTCTGCTGCGTTTTTTATATCATTCTCGCTACTTTCAATCTTTTCGGGATCAACGATTACTATTTCAGTTGTCATTTTGTTCTCCCTTAAGACGCTCTGCAGTATCTGCTGCAATAAGGTCATCAACGATACAGTCAATATCACCGTTCAGGAAAGTGTTAAGTGTATAAACGGTTTTATTTATTCTATGATCGGTCACACGGGACTGAGGATAGTTATATGTTCTTATTTTTTCACTTCTGTCGCCACTGCCGACCTGGCTCTTACGGGTGGAGGCAATCTCCTCCTCCTGTGCACGAAGCTTAATATCATAAAGCTTGGTATAAAGCAGCTTAAGAGCCTTCTCCTTATTCTGAAGCTGGCTTCTCTCCTGATCGCACTCAATAACAATACCCGACGGCTTATGAGTAAGTCTTACGGCAGACTCGGTCTTATTGATATGCTGACCACCTGCACCACTGGATTTACAGGACTCAAACTTAAGATCTGCAGGATTAACCTCAACCTCTACGTCATCTGCCTCCGGAAGAACTGCAACGGTAACCGTGGAGGTCTGTATTCTGCCGTTGGATTCGGTCACGGGAATACGCTGGACACGGTGAACTCCACTTTCAAACTTGAATCGTGAGTACGCACCGTCACCAATTACGTTAAATGTAATTTCCTTCAAGCCACCAAGCTCGGTTTCGTTAATGCTGACAAGTTCGGTTCTGAATCGTCTTGCAGTAGCATACATGGTATACATTCTGTAAAGGTCTGCGCCGAAGAGAGCTGCCTCCTCTCCACCTGCGCCCTGTCTGATCTCAACGATAACGTTTCTTGAATCGTTAGGATCACGAGGCATAAGAAGAATCTTAAGCTCCTCTGTCAGTCTTTCGCAAAGAAGCTTACATTCCTTATACTCCTCCTCGGCAAGAGCGCGAAGCTCGCTGTCAAGACCGCAGTCACGCATCATTTCATCAGCTTCGTGAAGTCTTTTGTCTGCATCCTTATATTCACGGAATTTCTCAATGATAGGCTCAAGAGATTTATATTCCTTGATTAGCTCGGCATACTTTTTATTATTTCCGACGACCTCAGGGAGAGTCATCATCTGTTCTATCTCCCTGTATCTGTCATCGGCTCTTTGTAATTTCTGAAAAATCATTTATTTACCTCAAAAAATTCTCAAAATATTATTTATCAAATTTAAGAGGAAAAACTATTTTATAAATGCGCAAAATGCCTCGTAGGTAGAATAAACGTCTGCCTTGGAAACAACCTCATAGGGAGCATGCATAGAGATTACAGGCACACCAAGATCAACCGTCTCAATGTTTTGGTTAGCAATATACATTGCCACGGTTCCTCCACCACCCATATCAACCTTACCAAGCTCGCCTGTCTGCCAGATTACACCGTTATCAGCGAAGAGCTTACGAACAAAGCCAACAAACTCTGCAGATGCATCGTTTGTGCTCGACTTACCTCTGGAGCCGGTGTACTTGGACATAGTTGTACCACAGGAAATAATAGCGCTGTTACGCTTCTCATAAACATCTGCAAAGTTCGGGTCATAGCAAGCAGTAACGTCTGCGCTGAGGCACTTGCTCTTTCCTCTTACGACGATAGGATTCTTGCCGAGAGAGGTAGAAATCTCCGATATAAGATCAACAAGGAATGCAGACTGCATACCTGTGATACCAACAGATCCAATCTCCTCCTTATCTGCAAGAACAACCATAACACTCTTCTTCGTATCGGGATTGTCAAGAAGTGCAGTTACTGCAGGATAGGAGCAAACTCTGTCATCATGTCCGTAGGATGCAATAAGAGCTCTGTCAAAGCCAATATCACGCGCCTTGAATGCAGGAACGAGAGACAGCTCTGCCGAGATAAAGTCCTCCTCTGTTACACCGTACTTATCGTTAAGAATGGAAAGTGCAGTAAGCTTGATCTTATCAGCTACATCCTTGTCATCATAAGGAAGACCACCAATAAGAATATTAAGAGTCTCGCCTTTGATTGCTGTACCGAGAGGTTCCTGAGACTGCTTTGCACCAAGATGAGGAAGAAGATCGTTGATGTAGAATACAGGATCGTTGTCATCTTCACCGATGCAAACGTTAACAACCTCGCCGTCTGCCTTAACCATTACGCCGTGAAGCGCAAGAGGAATTGCAGTCCACTGATACTTCTTAACACCGCCGTAATAATGAGTCTTGAGGAATGCCATACCTCCGTCCTCATACATAGGAACCTGCTTAAGATCAAGTCTTGGTGCATCAACGTGAGCAGCAACGATTCTGATACCCTCCTGCTCAAGGTCTTCCTCACCGACCTTAAAGATAATAAGACTCTTACCATGCTGGTTAAGATACTTTTTATCACCAACCGTAAGCTTGTCTCCAAGCTTATACCGGGTATATCCCTTTGCTTCTGCAAGAGCGATAGCAGCTTCTGTTGCTTCACGCTCAGTCTTTGCATTATCAAGGAAGGACTTGTAACCTTCTGCATAATCATAGATCGCCTTGATTTTTTCTGGAGTTGCCTCCTCGTAAACATTCTTTTTCTTGTAAGAAAGCTTGTCAAGCATTTCCTGTCCAATAGACTTTTCGCTCATTTTTATATCACCTTTCATATATTATTTTTCAGTTTATTGTAGACGCCAATTACCTCGCGTCTCAAGTCACAGATATCAGAATTGTTACGAATAACGTAATCCGATCTTGAAATCAGCTCTTCATCAGAAAGCTGCGCTGCAATTCTTCTTTCTGCGCCTTCACGTGTTATGTTGTCACGCCCCATAATTCTGCCTATGCGAATCTCTCTGTCGGCAACAACGCAGATTACTCCATCACATTCAGAGTCAAAGCCCGATTCAAAAAGCACGGGTGCATCAACTATTGCAAAGTTAGCCCCATTTTTTTCGAAGGAACGGAGTCTGTCTCTGGTTTCATCCAGAATAAACTTATGAGAAATCAAATTAAGCCTTGCAAGTCTTTTTTCAGCCCCATCACCCGAAAACACAAGCGATGCAAGCAGCTTGCGATCAAGTGCGCCATCCTCGCCAATAATATCCTTACCAAACTCATCTGCAAGCGCATCAAGACATCTGCCGGGTGCTGAAGTGATCTCACGGTATACGGCATCGGTGTCAACAGACGGTATTCCAAGCTCAAGAAACAGTTGGCAAACCATACCCTTTCCACTTCCACTGCCACCACAAAGTCCAATAATTTTCATAAGCAATACTCCTTCAAATATATATTATACAAATATTAATAGCAAATGTCAAGTTGTTAGGATAGCAGTTTTTTAAAAAAAGAATAATATATTTATAAAAAAAGAAAGAGAGTTGTTTATGGAAAATACAAAACATACTGTAAAAAAGAAATTCTTCGCGGCAGCTAACAGCTATAATGGGTTTATCAGCTTTTTTGATAAGGTTTTCAATTCGAAGGACTTTGCGCGTATATACGTTCTGAAGGGTGGACCCGGTACGGGAAAAAGCAGCTTTATGAAAAAAGCATCCGAATATTTCGGAGTTAAGAATTATAAAATAGAAGAAATATACTGCTCCTCCGATCCGAATTCTCTCGACGGTGTTATTATAAAAAAGGGAGAAAAATCGGTTGCATTTTTAGACGGAACGGCACCACACGAAAGAGATGCGATAATCCCCGGCGCAATAGATGAGATAATCAATCTTGGAGATGGATGGGACGACCGATTTCTTATTGCGAAAAGAGATGAAATTCTTTCTGTTACCGAAGAGAAATCCAAAAGCTATAAAACGGCATATGAATATCTTAAAACAGCAGGTCGGGCAGATAAATTTATATATAATATTTATAAGCAAGGCTTTAATAAATCCGAACTAAAAAACAAGGCAGAAAAGCTTTTTGATAAAATTGATGAAAAAAGCAAGGGAGAAACGATCACACGCCTCTTATCCTCCTTCGGAAAATACGGAAGCTATAAATTAGACACCCTTGAATCGCTTGATACGAAATTAATTTTTGTAGGTGGCTTTGAAAGCTTGCAGACATTATTATTAGACTGCTGTTACGAGCTGCTCAAAGAAAAGAAAGCTAATATCATTCACCTTCTCTGCCCTCTTGATCCAAGTCACACGGATGCAATATATTTGCCTGATCATAGGTTAGCGATTGTACGTGGCGAGGGAGATATCAATGCAGATAACTATTCATCACTTTCACCTATAGACCTTGAAAGAATACGTATGGCAAGCAAAATAAAAAACGATGCGCTTGAGGAAGCAAAAAGATGGTTTGCTATTGCCTCAGACCTACACTTCAGACTTGAAGAAATATACGGTAATGCTATGGATTTTGATAAAAACAACCGGCTCTTCGAAACAAAAATCAGAGAAATCGAGATAATTCTTGAAAAAGTGTGATAATTTTCAATCATTTATTGACTTATTTTCATATTTATGATATTATAAATAAAGGCACGCTTTTGTGCGTGCCTTTAAAAGTGTTATTTCAGCTCAGATACGATTCTTGCAGTATCTCTTGCAATTACAAGCTCCTCGTTGGTGGGAATCATGTAAACAAGGACCTTTGAATCCTCACTGGAAATCTTAACGGGAGTGCCCGAGTGACCGAAAGTGTTCCTTTCCTTGTCAAGCTTAACGCCAAGATATTCAAGGCCCTCCAGTGCATTCTCTCTTATATAAGGAGTGTGCTCACCGATTCCGGCAGTGAACACGATGGCATTCAGTCCACCCATAGCTGCAGAATATGAGCCAATATACTTCTTTATCTGATAGCAAAGCATATCGAAGGCAAGCTTGGCGCGCTCGTTACCCTCGTTCATTGCGCGTTCAACATCACGGGAGTCGGAACCAACGCCACTGATGCCTGCAAAGCCACACTGCTTATTCATATAGTTGTCCATTTCGGAAGGTGTGTAACCTTTCTTTTCCATAATGAAAGGTACAATTGCAGGGTCGATCGATCCACATCTTGTTCCCATAAGTATTCCGTCGAGAGGTGTGAAGCCCATGGAGGTGTCAACACACTTGCCATCCTTAACTGCGCTTATGGACGAGCCGTTGCCGATATGGCAGGTGACAATCTTTGTTCCCTCGGCATTTCCACCCATAATCTTTATCATCTCGCCACTTACGTATCTGTGAGAAGTGCCGTGCATACCGTAACGACGAATTCCGTATTCCTCATACATATCGTAGGAAATACCGTAGGTATATGCCTCCTTCGACATTGTCTGATGGAATGCAGTATCAAATACAAGCACCTGGGGTGTGTTTGGCATTGCATCAAGACAGCCCTTGATTCCCATAATATGTGCAGGGTTATGAAGAGGCGCATATACAATACACTTTTCTACTGCAGCGAGAACCTCTTCACTGAGAAGAACCGAGTCTGCAAAATACTGGCCACCGTGAACAACTCTGTGTCCAACGGCTTCAATTTCGTCAATCGATGCGATGCATCCGACCTCAGAGTTAATAAGTGTTTCAACAAGAAGCTTCATTGCAGCAGAATGATCAGGAAGAGATACTTCCTTTACGTAGTCTGCCTTACCGTCGCACTTATGAATAATACGAGAGCCATCAATACCAATTCTCTCGCAATTACCTTTTGCCAGAACCGTCTCGGTTTCGGTATCGAGAAGCTGATACTTAAGTGAGCTTGATCCGGCGTTGATAACTAATACTTTCATTAGTAAAATCTTCCTTTCTGTTTTATACAGAAAGATTATACACCAAGAAGAAGAATTTATCAATAGATTTTCAGAAAATATCAGGAAAGGAAAAGAAAAATGAAGGTTGTTGCCATTATTTCGGAATACAATCCCTTCCATAACGGTCACGAGTATCAGATAAAAAAAGTTCGTGAGCTTCTTGGCGAGGATACAGCCGTTATAGCAATTATGAGTGGCAACTTTACCCAGCGTGGAGAGCTTGCCGTTACAGACAAAACAATTCGAGCAAAGGCAGCTGTCCTGTGTGGAGTTAACCTTGTTTTAGAGCTTCCCTTTCCCTTCTGTATGTCAAGTGCAGAATTTTTTGCAAAAAGTGGTGTAAAAATTGCTGATAAAATCGGCATTGTTGATTATCTTGTATTTGGCAGCGAAAACGGTGACGTAAGTGAGCTTTCGGATATTGCTGCAATAAGCTCCGGCGAGGAATACAAGCTTACGCTTGACGCTCTGACCCAAGACGGTCAATACAAGGATTACGGTTATCCCGAGCTGTGTCAAATAGCATTAAGTAAAGTCTACGGAAAGGTTATTCCTCGGGATTTTCTCGGCCCGAATAATATTCTTGCGATTGAATATATCAAGGCATTAAAAGCTATTGGAAGCAGTATTATTCCTTTTGCAATAAGACGCGAGGGTGCGGGTTATCTCGATATAATCAACCCTATGCAACCATTTCAAAGCGCAGGCGCAATACGAGAGGAATTAGCATCAGGAAACATTTCTGCTCTCGATTATATTCCCGAAAATGCAAAAAATGTTTTTATGCATGCAATCAACGAGGGGAAGATGCCCTCGGATATATCACGTCTTGACTACAGCGTTATCTCATCATTCAGATTAAATTCACTCACGGCAGATATAGATATTCAGGATGCCACGGGTGGTTTATATAATCGCCTCTGCGATGCAAGCGCAGATGCAACCAGCATACACTCTCTGACGGCTATGGCCGAAACCAAAAAGTATACCAAAGCAAGAATAAGGCGCGCAATATGGAACAGCTTCTTCGGCGTTACCTCCTCCGAAGTAAAATCTCTTCCCTCCTACACTCAGGTTCTTGCTATGGACTCTATTGGTCGGTCGTTGCTTAAGAAAATCAAGAAATCCAGCTGCTTCCCGGTTATTACCAAGCCCTCATCCTATAAGGAGCTCGGATATGACGTGGTAAGACAGAAGGAACTTTCAGGAAAGGCAGACTCCATTTTCGGATTAGCTCTTAAAAATCCGAATTCCGGACGTTTTTCTCTAACCTTTACACCTTATGTAAAGGATTGATGCTTTTTGCGATATGTTCACCCGCTCGACCTTTGTCGAAGCTATTTACTTTAAGACTTGACTTTGGTAAGATAAATTCGAGGTGGACAAGTCAGCCGTCATTTTCAAATATTATGAAAGGAGCATATACTTATGTTAGATTTTGAAGGCGTAACACCCGATGAGTTTGTTGAATATAAAGGCAGACCTATCGTGCGCCAGGGAGACGAAATTTTCTACGGCGATATGTCAGAAAAATATTACGTCTATATGTTGATTATGTCGGAGAAGAAATCCCCTAAGGGTGACGTAGAGATTCCCGACACTATTATGGTACAGCTGCTTGACAGCAAGACAAAAAAGCCCGAAAAGCAGAAGATTACCCACGGACTTGCGGAGGCGTTTGAATTCGCTGAAGCATGGATCCGTTATAATGACAGAGATTAATTTCGAAAAGAAGTGCCTCGGCACAAGGAATAATTAACGTGTACGCACAGCTTGCGTACAAGGAGGTAAAAAATGAATAAATCAAAATCAAGCAATCCCGTAAGGTTGATTGCTTTTTTTCTAACTGCTTTCCTACTCATCTGCACCTTCGGTTTTACTGCCGACGGATGGCAGGTCAAGGAAGATAAGGATACCTCGGATAATTCTGATTCAGTTATCGATTTCCCTTCGGACAATCCCGACGAGGAGCAACCTGCTGATGATAATCATACAGAAAAGCCCGAGGTGTACATACCCGAATTTGCTAACCGTTTGACCGGGCTTGAAAGCGATGAAGAGCTTGCAGCCAGCAGGCATCTTGCTTTCATTATGGATCCCTCACTTCCAACCTACGGTATCTCGGGTGCAGACCTGATCTGTGAAGTTCCGACCGAAAACGGAACAAGGCTTGTTGTGTTTGCTTCTGAGAAACAAAAGCTTTGGAAAATCGGTGCACTGACTCAAACGAGAGGATATATTTCAAATATCGCAAAATATTTTGGGGGTGTTTGTGTTTCCTTCGGATCGGACGATAATATGAATTACGGATCTTGTGACTTAAAAGATTCATATATAGATATGACACTTGATGAAAGCTATCATTATACCGAGTTTCAGAAAAACGTTTATACAAACAACGATCTTTTATCAAAGGCTTTGACAAGCAGTGGCATTTCCGAGAACGAAGGAATCGATGCTTCGCTTCCCTATGACTTTATAGATTTCGGTTGTGATCCATTGATTTACGGAGATCGCAGCGTAAAAAATATAAAGTACAACAGGCATGACGGTACGTCCTCCCAAATCTGTTATGACAGTGAAACGAATAATTATTCTGTTCAAAACGGTTTATCTAATGTTACCGATGCTTTAAACGGGAATGAAATTAAATTTGCAAACTGCTTTGTTTTATTTGCCGATTCTGTGATTTATGACAATTCAAAATGTTCGCAAATGGTTATGGATACTGTAGGTGGTGGCGAAGGATTTTATTTTAGTCAGGGTGGAATCTTGAGGATAAACTGGACTGCAACCCAAGACGGAGTGATGAATTTTACACTTGATGACGGCAGCAAATTAGTCATTAACAGAGGTAACGTATATCTTACTTTTTTAAAAACCTCTCTTAAAGATAAAATCCTCTTTGAATAAATTTATACTGAGGGCAGATTATTTCTGCCCTTTTTTCTTATTAATAGGTCTGTTTTAGTTGACAAACTATCTTGCATATGATAAAATATTTTTAGACTTTTTTTAAAGAAAGAGTAAAAAAAATGACTATAATTGAATTTTTTGATAAAGTAGCTCTTGAAAATATTGCAGGAGCACTTCTTTGTAACGCAGACAGCATTATTCTTGTCGGAGACAGTCGAAAGAAGCTGGAAAGAAGCATTAAGGTTTATAACAGTATTCTTAAGAACAGGGGAATACAAACAACAATTTCATATATGACTATCAGCAGAAACAATCTGCAGAACATTATTGAAGTTCTGGGTTCAATAGTTGAAAAGGACGATGATTGCGTCTTTGACCTTACCGGTGGCGAGGATTTGTACCTTGTGGGTGTAGGTATTATTATGAATAAGTACGGTGAACGTGTTCAATGCCACCGATTTAACTTCAATAACAACACTCTTTATGACTGCGATGCCGATGGCAACGTTTGCTCTACTGCTCCCTTCATTATTACTGCAGAAGAAAACATAGCCATGTACGGTGGTACTATCGTTAAGGATGAAACACAGCCTCTGCATACCTTTAATTGGAACATTGATGAACAGCTTTCCGATGATATCGAGATTATGTGGAGCTTATGCAAATCCGACGTTGGTGTATGGAATATTAATACTGTTATGCTGGGTGCAATGTGTGACTTTGTAAAATGTATGGAGTGCCTTGATTTTTCAATTGAAGCAGAAGTGATGGACTCTATGCTAAGCAAGAAACACATGCAGTATCCTCAGTATATCATTTTCCTTCGTCTTCTTGAAAAACACGGACTTATCAGATCATTGAAGGTTGACAAAAACGTTTCCTTCAGCTTTAAAAACAGACAGATAAAGCGTTGTCTCACACTTGCCGGACAGATTCTTGAGCTGATTGTAGCAAGCAGAATGAAGTCACTTACAGATTCCGAGGGAATTCCCTTATACAACGAGGTTATCGTTGGCGCAGTAATAGATTGGGACCGTTCAGACGAGGATAACGCCTACCGTACGATAAACGAGATTGACGTTCTCGCAATGAAGGGGGCTATTCCTATTTTTATTTCCTGCAAGAATGGCAATTTTGATGAAAACGAGCTTTATAAGCTTACAACCGTTGCAGATCATTTTGGTGAAAAATATGCAAAAAAAGTTCTTATTGCAACCAAGCTTGAGAAGTTTGGATTAAAGAGCGATTATCTAAGAGCCAGAATGAGTGACATGGGAATACGCTGTATCGAAAATCTTACTAACATGACAAATAACCAGCTTGATAATGCTCTTAGCACATTATGGCTGAATTAAGCATTTAAAATCGGGCAGTTTTCTTGCTGCCCTTAGTTTAGACGAGGAATTAACCTATGGCAAAACTCTCCCATCTGACAAAAAACAGTTCGAAAATTAAAGACAAGCCCAGAGTGTATTTTACTTGTCATCCGGATGATTTTGATGCATACTTTAAAAGAATAACAGATGATCTGTTCAGAAGTCACGACTGTGTAATTTATTATACCGAGGATATGAACGACGTCTTCACCGAGACGGAACAGAATACCGATCTTGAACGAATGAACCTATTTGTTGTTCCTGTTACCAAAAAGCTGCTGACCGACGCAAATCGCGCTATGGACAGTGACGTTCGTCTTGCAATGTCTAAGTTTATTCCTATTCTTCCGATTATGATGGAGGACGGCATTGATAAGTTATATTCAAAGCCGGATAAGTTTGGACAGCTTCAGTATTTAAATCCGAATAGTAATGATTCAACCGAAATTCCCTATCATGATAAGCTCAGAAGATTTCTCGACCAGGTTCTTATTAACGATGAGTTGATTTCACGAGTCAGAAACGCCTTTAAAACCTATATCTTTTTGAGCTACAGAAAAATAGACAGACAGTATGCCAACGATTTTATGCGCCTTGTACACAGCTCACCCGACATGCTTGGCGTTGCAATATGGTTTGACGAATTCTTAACTCCCGGAGAGGATTTCAGAGAGAATATTGGAAAGGCACTCAAGGGCTGCGATCTTTTTACACTTCTTGTTACTCCGAATATACTTAAGGATTCGGGTGGGAAACCTAATTTTGTAATCACCGATGAATATCCAATGGCAAAGAAATATGGCATCGAGGTCTTCCCTGTCGAGATGGTGGAAACTGATAAAGAGCAGCTTTCAAAAAAATTTGACGGTATTCCATGCTGCGTCAGTATAGAAAATCCCGAGGATTTCCACAGACAATTAATCAAAGCATTGCCCACTCTTCCCTTTAGCGACGGTACAATTGAGGAAGCCTTCCTGCTTGGAGTTGCGTATCTTGACGGAATTGACGTCGAGACAAACCGTGAGAAAGCAGTTATAATAATCAGGGATTGTGCCGAGAAGGAGTGCGAAGAAGCTATCCGAGCAATGATCAGCATCTACATAAATGGCAAAGGCGTTCCAAAAAGCTATTTTCAGGCACAGAAATGGTATAACAGGCTTTTCGAGCTTAAGAAAAAAGACCTGTCGGATGTCGATAAACAGATCGCTCTGATGAAGGTTTATGACGAATACTGCGTTTTTCTTGCTAAGTATTTTATCCTGGAATATAGCATATTTGTAGAAGAAACCATGCTGCCGACTATTCGCAGCTTCACACTAAATTGTGACGTTGTTGATCCCGGGTGGAGCTATCTCCACTTCTGGCTTTGTCAGAGCTACTTCAGATCGGTTGAAGCCAGCATGATGCGCGATTGTGATAACAGCTATGCACCACTATATAAAAGAGTAATCGAATCTCACATGAAGCAGGTGAAGGATGCTGAACAGCTTGAAATTATCAAAGATAACCTGAAATATATAGAAAAGGCAGTAACCTTCTGGGAAGATTTTGCTGCTTATCACGAAACAGTAAGTGAATCGAAGGAGTCAAGTAAAGATGAGCCCTCTATTGAGTCATTACTGCTTAAGTTTGACTTATGCAAAAGCGACTATGAGCTTTTACCCTCTGACTCTAATTACTTTATTTTTATCGAGATATACGAAAAGCTGATAGACTATTACCATAAGACCCAGAATTATCAAAGTGAGTATATCTACACGATGACGTTTCTTGATCTTAAGGTAGAAAAATACATTTCCGACCCCGATATACTCGAAGGAGCAGAAATTCTATACCTTTATTCTGAGTTGGTGGATTTACTGGTTAAAGAAAATCTCATTAACGAGGCAATACATGCTCTGATCAAAGAAATGGAGTTTATATAATATATTATCTGCATAGGTTACGATCACATCAAAAATGATTACGTTGATGCAATGGAGCTGCTTATTAAGCTTTATTATGTAATCGGAGATGCAGAAAATGCGAAGGAAGCATTGATTAAGCTTCAGAACATAAAAGTAAATAACGAATAACAAGCAAGTGGAGGCACCGAAATCGGTACCTCCACCGTTTTTATTAATAACTAATCGGGTATATAATATTTTAACTCTTTTTTTACCGTATCATAAATATAACCCGTCTCGACCGAATTTACAAACGGTAACACTTAAGGACCGGATTTTTTATGATTTCATAACATGACAGAAAGAATAAAAGCGAAGTGAAATTACTTCGCTTTTATTAGTATAATTATTCAACAAATGGGTTTGGTAATACATAAGGTAGGTGTGTATCAATTTCCAACTGTATTACGGGGTTAGGAAATTTCTCGTGTAATAAGTCTCTCATTTGAACAGGCAGAACCTTGAAAGGAAAATCCGTATCTGGTGTATAGCTATGTTCCCAGCAATATTCAAAGTCTTCTCTACCATCAGGAAGTAATGTTTTCTTCACGGTTTCAGGGCTATCCACTATTGTGCCACAAATATGATACCATCCATTATACCAAATTGTTCCATCTTTTTCTAAACATCCCGGAACATTAAAGGTCTCAACAGGCTTTTGCGGATCAATACCAAAGCAACGTAAAAAGTCAAGCACCTTATCTGATGCTTTAAGTATTGCCTCATCAAAATTCTGACAGTTAATGCAATCACACTGCTGACTCATCGTTGGAATGTCAGCCATTTCATAAAAAGCACGAGTACGCTCCACATCAACGTCAAGTACAAAGTTGGCAAATTTGATAATCATGGGTTTCTCCTTTCTGTTTGTTGATATAAAAACTTAATTGTTTATTTTTCAGTATATAAAATACAATGCCTGATGTAGTTCTGTGGATCAATATATGCTGATTCGTGTGTAAATGCGATAAACCATTTCATTGACTCATCAAAAACATATAAATCCTCTGGTAAAATAGGTTGTGCTGGTACCTCGGAAGTAAACCAGGTTTCTTCTTTGGAGTCGTACCAATCATCCCATTCTTTTTCAATTAAATTTGCCAGATCGCTTGCATTAACTCTAGCTACAAAATTAGTGTATTTCTTATTATTATAAAACAATTCTCCGGGGTGATGTATATTATCCTCGGACATAATCAAAACGCTTTTGGTATGCTCTTTAAGAGCCGACAAAGCCGACGAGAATGAAACGATAGGAATACCAAGATGAAATCTATCCCATAAATAAGATTTCTCAAACCAATCGATACCAAGATGATGAGCGGAAGCGTTATGTTTTATTTGAAATTCTTCCCAGGACAATACAAAACGATCAATAAATTTTCTTCTTATTTCGTCATTGTTTTCCAAAAGTGTGATTTTCATAGCATCATCTCCTTAATTACATTATAAAGTATGCTTTTGAAAAAGTCAATACATCAGTATAAATCCCCTTTATTTACAAATACTAACATCACACCTAAAATAAAAGGAGATTTTTGTATATATATGAAAGCAACCGGAATTGTTCGTCGCATAGACGATCTTGGACGAGTAGTTATTCCCAAAGAAATCAGACGCACTATGAGGATCAAGGAGGGAGATCCACTTGAAATTTATACCGATCGCGAGGGAGAGGTAATATTTAAAAAATATTCTCCGATTGGAGGAATTCAGGATTTCGCCTCGGATTATGCCGATACTTTGCAGAAAACCTCGTCATCCCCCATTTTTATATGTGACAGAGATGCTGTAATTGCCGTTTCAGGCGCATCAAAGCGAGATTATCTTGAAAGAAAAATTTCAAGAGGTCTTGAAGAAATTGTGGAATCCCGTTCTCTTTACGTCAGGGGCGCAGGAAGAGAACCAATTTCAATTATAAGCGACGGTGGCTCGCATTACGTGAACTGTGCTATGCCTATTCTAAGCGAGGGTGATATAATAGGCTGCGTGGTTTCTGCGTGGCAATATGACGTTTCCACGTCCGGAAAAATATCTGACGAGATTGAATCAAAGCTTGTGCAGACTGCAGGAATGTTTCTCGGCAGGCAGATGGAAAGTTGAAAATAGGGATAAAAAGCAAGGCAGAGGCGCTAAAAGTGCCTCTGCCATTAAAATTAGCTGGAAAGATAGTCCTTAAGAGTCTTGGAACGGGAGGGGTGTCTGAGCTTACGAAGAGCCTTTGCCTCAATCTGTCTGATTCTCTCACGGGTGATCTCAAATTTCTTACCCACCTCCTCAAGAGTTCTGGGTCTGCCATCCTCGAGACCGAAACGAAGCTTAATTACCTGCTCTTCTCTGGGAGTAAGAGTATGAAGAATAGCGCAAAGCTGCTCACGAAGAAGCGAATAGGACGCACTGTCGGAGGGCGCAGGAGAATCGTTATCCTCAACAAAGTCGCCAAGGTGGCTGTCCTCCTCCTCACCGATAGGAGTTTCAAGAGAAACGGGGTCCTGAGCTATCTTCATAATCTCACGAACCTTATCTGCAGTCATACCGAGTGCCTCTGCAACCTCGTCAGTGGTAGGCTCTCTGCCAAGCTCCTGAAGAAGCTGACGTGTAGTTCTCGAAACCTTATGTATGGTTTCAACCATATGAACAGGAATTCTGATAGTTCTCGCCTGATCTGCAATAGCTCTTGTAATTGCCTGACGGATCCACCAGGTAGCATAAGTAGAGAATTTATATCCCTTACTGTGATCAAACTTCTCAACAGCCTTGATAAGACCCAGGTTACCCTCCTGAATAAGATCGAGGAAGTACATACCCTTACCAACGTGGCGCTTTGCAATACTTACAACGAGACGGAGGTTTGCCTCAATAAGCTCGTCCTTCGCCTTCTTATCACCCTGAGAAATTCTCTCAGCAAGATATGCCTCACGCTCGGGAGTAAGGAGAGGAATCTTACCGATCTCCTTAAGGTACATACGGACAGGATCGTCAATCGCAAGACCCTCCTGAGAGAAATATTTATCCATATTCTCTGTGGCATCAAAGTTTCTCGCGTCCTGCTCAATCTCTCTGAGCTCCTCGTTTTCAAGTTCGTCGGGACTTGCAGAATCAATATCACTCTGTGAAATGTCGTAGTCAATGTCCTCAAGAGCCTTCATAATGTCGGAGTTACCGATTCCACCGTCACCCTTGGAGTCGATATACTCATTTACGTCAATCTTGTCTCTGCTCATATATATACCTCACTTTATAAAAATTACTTAAGATTTTTCTTTTTCTGCTCGAGGAGCTTTGTAAGGTTGTCCATCGAGCTGTTTTTTTCATTATTCTTCTTAGATACCGAGCGCTTAAGACGTTCGATAGCTTCAAGCAAAACGTCGTTTCCGTTCTCAGTAAGCTCCATTCGTGTAAGCTTCATTTTGGTTATCCTGCCACGCTCATCAGGAGTAAAGCAAGCATCCATATCAAGATGGGAGTCGTCTCCGATAAAATATGCGTTCTTAAGAAAAGCGAAAATTCTACGGTTCAGCTCGGTGAAAAAGTCCTCTTCATCAACAAGCGCTTCTTCAAACACCTTTTTACGATGCTCCGGATAAATGAGAAGCAAGCCGAGAAGCGTCTCCTCGTTTTTAGCCACAACAGGCGCTTTGATATAATCGGGATTAACCTTATCAGAATACCCGATAGCATCCTGCTTTACCTTCGTAGATTCCTCTTTACGCTTGAGCCTGATACCACGTGCAATAATTTCTTCCACGTCACGCTTTATACTTTTGGGATCAACGGAAAATATCTTTGATACAGTTTGAATGTAAATATCACGTTCTGCCGAGGAATAAGTCTCGGAAATTAACTGTTCGCAGTCGTGAAGCGCCCTGACCTTATCCTGTGGCAAATTGATATCATATTTAGAAAGTATGTTTTCCAGGTTGTAATCGAACTTGGATTTAGATTCATTAAGTACCTGACGGAACTTGTCCGGGCCAAATTTCTTGATATACTCGTCTGGATCCTTCGCTCCGTGAACCTTAAGTATCGAGACCTGAAGTCCCACGTCGGTAAGCATTTTAACAGCTCGCATAGCAGCCTTCTGCCCTGCCTCGTCAGCGTCATAGGAAATGATAACCTTCTTTGTATACCGGCTCATCATCCTTGCCTGCTCGGAGGTGATGGCTGTACCGAGTGTTGCAACAGCGTTTTCAAAACCTGCCGAATGCATAGCGATAACGTCCATATAGCCTTCGCAAAGTATCATTGTTTCAGCACAGTGATGCCTTGCAAAATTCAGAGCAAAAAGATTTCTCGACTTTTTGAATACCGGGGTATCAGAGGAATTCTTATACTTTGGCTTAGAGTCGTCCATTACTCGACCACCAAAGGCAATAACGTTGCCCGAAACGTCAATAATCGGGAACATAATTCTGTTTCGAAAGGCATCGTAGTATCTGCCCTTCTCGCTCTTGCCACATAAAAAGCCTGCTTCAAGTTCCTCATAGGTATATCCCTTTGCAAGCATGTGTTTCGAAAACTGGTCGAAGCTGTTGGGAGCAAATCCGAGTCCGAAGTGCTTGATAGTTGCAGTAGAAAGACCTCTTTTTTCGGTAAAATAGGCAAGCGCAGCCTTTGAATCGGGATTATCTGAGAAAAGACACCTGTTAAAATACTTTGCAGCATCCACGTTCATAGCAAAAAGTCGTTTTCTGTCAAACTTAGGCATTCCAAGCGTGGGTGTGCGCTCATCTCTGACAATCGTTATTCCTGCA
>JAFTON010000032.1 GCA_017463765.1 Clostridia bacterium
GGTGCCTTTTTTGTTTCTGTGGTGGAGCATCAATCAGACTCAAACCTTGTTCGTGCGCTTTGCTTTGTTCTGCAAATTTTAGCAATTATTTTTGCGCACGAAAAGGTTCGCATACCAAACGAAGCTGTCGGAAAGCTCGCTTTCCAGCAGCGAGTGCAGGTATATTGCTCCAAAGGAGCAAAATCCTTGATGCTCCATCGCGACTTATGATAAAAGTGTTTAAATGATTTTTGTCGTATATTATATTCAAGAACATAAGGAGTTTTTATTATGAATAAGGAAAGAGAGTTAGACGCTTTGGCAGAAGTTTTGTTGATATTAACAAAAGAATTTGTTGAAAACCCAACAGTTGCGATCAAGGATGCTTTCAAATACGTTCTTAGGGAAATTGTTACTCCTATACTGGCAAGCGAAACGGCATACCGGGATTTCTATAATAAAACCGGCAAGGATATTCAAAGTATTGACTGGAGAGAAAGCCACACTATAAACACAAAAAACGGACAAAGTATTAGCTTACACAAAGAATATACCGGCGATCATATGCAACCGTGCAATATTTTTAAATCAGAGTTAGTGTCAGCATATAAGAACAAACAATTAACTGTTGATTTTATAAAAAACAAACTTAAAAATCGCTATGTATGTTGGATAACACAAGAAGAAAACAAACGGCTTAACGCACTTGGATATAAAAATAACCGTCCAGATCCCAAAAAAGCTTATCAAGAAGCAGGAATAGTTATCTACTGTCCACCTGTAAATGAAAATTCTTCTTTCCCGGAAACCAACGTAATATCAGAGCCACTTACCAAAAAGTGCATAAAAACTACATCTAACGAACAGCACGAAAAATGCGAGGATCACATAACGCGAGAGATAGAAAGTCTTCAAAAAAACGCTCAACCTCAAGTTCACAAGGCTATTACATACTGTTCAAAAAATACGTTTGTTTTTAAGAATGAAAAGAGATTTAACAAAGAGCGAAATAGATATGGTTTTATAACATTGGACAACGAAGGACGCTTAGTTGCCGTCGCTGCTATGCACAAAGATAAAAGAGGGGCCGCTTATGGACAGGCTGAGCTTTGCTTCTATGACGAATTTAAGGAAGAATTTGGACAATGGCGATTGGTTGCCATTAACAAAGAGCGACTTTCATTCCACAAGTTGACTAACATTCTCGAGGAGAACGGTTCTTACGAAGCAACGATTGATCCGAGAAAAGGCTCATAAATCAAGTTCTACTTTCCTTAAGCCTGCTCCACCAACAAAAGAGAGATAACCCTCATGGTTATCTCTCTTTTGTTTTGTGTCAACAAAGACAACCCCCGGTTGTACCGGGGGCGGAAAAAGCTTTAGTAAAAAAAGAATGGCGAGCTACGAGCAAAGGCATTGAAAGCAATTAAACCTCCAAGTATAATAGTAGTGGTTTGGCGACCGCATTACTAAAATACAAGGAGGAATAATCGATGAAAAAAGAAAATAATGAGATACGAAGCTCGGCACATACAAAATACAGGTGCCAGTACCACATAGTTTTTGCCCCGAAGTACCGTAGGAAAGAGATATACGGAACATTGAGAAAAGATATAGGGGAAATATTAAGGAAATTATGCGAACAAAAAGATGTGCAGATAATAGAAGCGGAAGCATGCCCCGACCATATTCATATGCTTGTGAGTATCCCACCACATATAAGTATAGCACAATTTATGGGATTTCTCAAGGGGAAAAGCACATTAATTATTTTCGACCGACATGCTAATTTGAAATACAAGTACGGATCAAGGAGTTTTTGGGCACGAGGTTATTACGTAGATACAGTCGGTCGAAATAAGAAAGTAATTGCTGAATACATCAAACATCAGTTGGACGAAGACCGTATGGAAGATCAAATCAGTATAAAGGAGTACACCGACCCGTTTACGGGTAGCCAGAGAAAGTAGGCTAAAAAAGACAGCCGCACGTGAGCGGCTGCCTGAGATTGTAATGCGGTGCTAAACTTTCAATACCCCTTTAGGGGTAAGCCAGTATTAGCCCCTTCTAGGGGCTGTGCAAGCCACCGGTTCAACCGGTGGTTTTGACTGTGTCGCATCAGCGACCTCGAGCCTTGCTCTTTGGCTGTGCCAAAGATATGTTCAATTTTCCCATGACCCGATTCATCTGAAAGTGTTAATAGAAATTGTAACATAACTTTCCTTCTTTTGACTTATTTTTATTAATTATAGCATATAACAACGGTATTATCAATAAATAATTATAAAAATAAAATGGTTGTCATTTGAGTAAATAGCAAAAAATATATTGAAAAATTCATTTCTTGTGTGATATAATAAAAGCATAAAATGACATTTGTTCCGGAGGGTATTTTTTTTGAGCTTTCAGGAGGGCTTTATATGAGTAGATATATTGATAAGATCAAGGGAGTTATGATGGGGCACGTGGTGGCTGATGCGCTGGGTGTGCCGGTGGAATTCTCTGATAGATATGAGCTGGATCGGAATCCTGTGACAAAAATGATGGGGTACGGGACGTACAACGTTCCTGAGGGAAGCTGGTCTGATGACTCCAGCATGGCGATAGCATCGCTTGACAGCCTTTGCAGTGGCAGGGTAGACTTTGACGATATGATGGAAAGGTTCTGCGCCTGGTTCAAGAAGGGTGAGTATACACCCCACGGCGTAGTTTTCGATATAGGAAACACCTGCGCGTTCGCGATAGATAATTATTACGGAGGTAAGAGACCTGCTACACGTTGTGGTGATGAGGGTGAATACTCAAACGGAAACGGCTCGGTGATGCGCATGCATCCGTTGGTGCTCTATGCCTACGCAAAGAACCTGCCTTCAGATGAATGGATAGAGCTTGTGGCACAGTGCTCCTGCCTTACCCACGCTCATGAAAGAAGCGAGATAGGCTGTGGAATTTATTCCTTCATTCTGATGCGTCTGCTGGAGAGTGCTGACGTGGAGTCGGTATACCGTGGACTCGGGGAGGCGAAGGAATTTTATTCAAACTATGCCGAGGTAAAGCATTATTCAAGACTCTTTGACGGAAGCTTCAAGGAGCTTAAGCGTCATGAGATAAAGAGCAGTGGCTACGTTGTTGACAGTCTTGAGGCTGCAGTATGGTGCTTGCTTAATTCCGACAGCTACAGTGAATGCGTATTGAAGGCAGTAAATCTGGGTGGAGATACCGATACCGTTGCAGCGATTGCAGGCAGCCTTGCAGGTGCGCTTTATGGCTATGAGGCAATTCCTGAGGAGTGGTTATCGGTTATCAAACGCAGAGACTACCTTGAGGATATGTGTGTCAGAGCTGCAGAGGCGTGGATATGATATTTAATAAAAGGAGAAATATATAATGAAAAAAATCAGAGGAAATGAAATTTTTGTTGCCGTGGCACTCATTGCGATAGGTGCGCTGTTTATGATATACAAGAGCGAGATTATCAGTATTGCAATGACCCTTATCGGTGTTACGTTTATTGTGAGTGGGGTCGTTGATATACTTCGCAAGATGACTATGATCGGCGTTATTAAAATTGTTATCGGTGTATTGGTGCTTATGGCAGGCTGGCTGTTTATCACACTTGCCCTTTATATTCTCGGCGCATGTCTGCTCGTTGCCGGAATATCCGAAATATGCCGTCTTTCTGCAATAAAAACAAAAAAGATGACGCTCGCTCTGGCTATGCATTATCTTCAGCCCGTAATTTACATACTCGTTGCTATCTGCCTGTTCTTTAATCAGGGTGGTGCGCTTTCCTGGGTGTTCACTGTATCGGGAATATTCCTTATCATCGACGGAATAGTTGCGCTTATCGGAGCGTTTGATAAGTAAAATAAATCAAAGGAGAATGTTATGTCATTATTTAAGAAGAAAACCGTGGTTTCTAAAAGTAACTCTTATCCTGCTGAGGTGAAATATACCGTAAGCAAGATTGATGATGGTGCATCATTTCACAACCGTAAGTTTAATATTGCCGGAGAAGCAATAATTACAGATGTTCATACTGAAAATGAATGGGGGGTTCCAATCGATGATTGGGTAACTTTTCCCGAGTATGCCAATATTGGTGAGTGGTACTGCAAGAAATCAAATAATCCTTTTAAGATGTCAGAGAGGGTTGATTACGAGAGGAAGTATGAAATAGTAGGAGTGTATAGTGGGAGATTGAATCTGAATAACCGTTTGTTGAAGAAGGGATTCATTATTCCAGACACGGTTAAGCACGTAGGTGGTGGTTTTGGTGGAGTGAATTTGATACTTCCGGACGGATTGCGTGAAATACGAGGTTACGACGGAGTGTGTAACAGGGTGTCTCGATATGAATTAAAGTATAATGGTGCCAACTATTATGAGGGTGGATATTATTATGGAAGCCGAACAAATCCATACCTTGTTCTTGTATATGCAGATAGTAGTATTACCGAAAATTTTGCTATACATCCCGATACTAAGCTGATTAATCGTTACGCGTTCGATGATGAGGATGGTTGGAATTTCGGAAAAAGACCTGAATTTAAAATTAAATCCATATTTGTTCCCAAAGGAGTTCATTATATTGCACCTCAGAGTCTTAAGCTTTCGGGGAGGGAAGTAAATGTTGAGTATGAGGATCCGGACGGCTTTGCTGTTTTTGGAGATTCTCTTGCTAAAGTTGAAAGCTGTAATGGATACAGCAATTATTTTAATAAAGGTATGCGCAAGATATAAAGGCAGTATATGAAGGGTTTCCCATAGTATTCATCGTATAGGGATTGTTCTTGATTATTGACGGTGTTGTTGCGCTTATCGGAGCGTTTGATAAATAATTGATATGTAGTATATTGGGTTCACCCACTGTTTTGAATTTCTCTGATGGACTCAGAAAGAAAATCAAGAGATAACTTTTCTATAGCTATATGACAATTTACTTTCCATATTATTATAAAGACTTCAAGTGTATAGCCGACAAATGCCGTCATAGCTGCTGTGTCGGTTGGGAGATCGACGTTGATGATAGCACGCTGATGAAATATCGGGCAATTGAGGGAGCCTTCGGTGATGAAATACGCTCTCATATTTCTGATGACGGGGTGATACGTCTCTCCGAGGGTGACCGTTGTCCCTTCCTTGATGAAGCAGGGCTTTGCAGAATAATCTCAAAGCTTGGCGAGGGATATATTTCCGAAATCTGCAATCAGCACCCACGCTTCTATCACAGTGCAGGAGGTCGGATTGAGGGTGGCGTCGGCGCAGTATGCGAGGAGGCGTGCAGAATCATTCTTTCATCGGATGATTATAACAGATTTATTCCGTACACGCGTGATATTGATATTCCGGAGGATACAGGCTTTGATTCGCTTGTGCACAGAGATTTTATTTACTCGGTGCTTTCGACCGACGGAATGTCTTATAACGAAAAGCTCTGTATTATAAGAGAAAAATACTGCCTTACCGACCCTGCAACAGAGTGTGAAGAGTGGAACAAGCTGCTTTCGGAGCTTGAATATCTTGATGAATCGAGAAGGGGACTTCTGGCTATCGGAAGGAAAAACGAGAGGGAAGAGCTTGACTGCTATTTTGAAAGATTCTTCGCATACCTCGTTTTGCGTCACGTAAGTCCTTCTGAAAACTATGATAACCTGAGGGCGCGTGTAGGTTTCTGTATCTTGCTCTCGGAAATATTGGAAAACGTTATCTCGGTGGGAAAAGCCTCGCTTGAAGAAATCTCGGAGGCTGTACGTATCATTTCCGAGGAGCTCGAATATTCTGAGGAAAACACTTCGTCGCTGATTTTTGAATTTGAAAGCAAAATTTAGTAAAAATGACAATTAATATTTATATTTATGCCTATATTTGGCTAAAGGAGGACTGAATATGAAAAATCTGTCTAAGATTATCTGGGGCGTTGTTCTGCTTTGCGCAGGTGTAATCTTCGCTCTTAATGCAATCGGAATTACCAATATTGACATCTGGTTTCCCGGTTGGTGGACGCTGTTTATTATTATTCCGTGTCTTGTAGGGCTTATTACCGAAAAGGATAAGACGGGAAATGCCATTGGTCTTGCTTTCGGTGTCTTGCTGCTTCTTTCTCAGCTTGATCTTTTCAATATGTCTATTGTCTGGGATCTTATTTTCCCTGCCATACTTATCGTTATTGCGATTAAGATGATAATCCGCGGTGCAGGTAAAAACAAGGCTGAGGAGATGATAGAGGATGCAAAGGAGGAGGGAGATATTCCTTCCGGTTTTGCTGCATTTTCGGGTACGGATATGAACTTTGACAGCCGTGAGTTTACGGGAGCAGAGCTTAATGCTATCTTCGGTGGTGTTAAGTGTGATCTTCGCGGTGCGATTATTAAGAAGGATTGCGCTATAAAGCTTTCTGCAATATTCGGTGGTGTTGATATTCTTGTTCCCGATAACGTAAACGTTGAGATCAAGACTACGTCTATATTCGGTGGTATTTCGGATAAGACGGCGCATAATCCGGATGCCGATGCTACCATATACATAAGTGGACTTTGCCTGTTCGGAGGGGCTGACATAAAATGACGAATACAGAGAAATTAATCAAATATGCAGCCATTGGATTTGCTATACTTCTGATAATCGGTATAATCGGTGGTATTGCAAGCATAGTGGGAGCTATCATTGGTGTAAATATTGGTGCAGGTGATGCTGTCGGTGAAACTAAAACCTATGAAGCCGAGGGAGAAGTAAATATTCTCGAGGTCGATATTGGTGCAGCCGATTTCCGTATTGAAAAGGGCGAAAAGCTTTTTGTTGAATCAAATCTTAAGCACCTTACCTTCAGACAGATCGGAAAACGACTTGTTCTTGGTGAAAAGAGCTTCGGCAGCAAAAGCTATAACGGTGCATTTATTACTATTTATATTCCCGAGGATATAGAGCTTGATGAAATAGATATCTGCACCGGCGCAGGTAAGTTTACTGCCGATTTTCTCTCTGCAAGGAGGATTGATCTTGAATTCGGCGCAGGAGAGGTTAATATCGGAGAGCTTTATGCATCGGATGAGGTAGATATAGACGGTGGCACAGGACAGATAACCATTGGTGCCGGAAGTATGAGAAATCTTCAGCTTGATATGGGCATGGGTGCGCTTTATCTTACCTCAGAAATAAAAGGTAACGGCGAGCTTAATCTGGGTGTCGGAGAGGCGAGAATAACGCTTCTTGGCAGCCGTGATGATTATGCCGTTGAGCTTGAAAAGGGAATTGGCGAGATCAGGTTTGACGGAGAGGTGATCTCTAACGGCAACACACTCGGTAACGGTAGTAACCGTGTAGAGATTGAGGGTGGAATCGGGTCTGTGTCGGTTGGATTCACTGAATAATAACTCCGATCTTCAGTGCAATTATATTATTATAAATATATGGGCAGAGAGTTTTATTTTCTCTGCCCGTTTCATATATTGAGTAGAAAAAGTTTTTTGAAAAAAATTCCAAAAACCCCTTGACAAACAGGCTTTCGGTGAGTATAATATAGTGTGGTTAGCAGAGGCTAACTCTAAAAAACACAGGAGAAAATGCTATGAATCTGCTTAATGCTGAGGAAGGAAAAGAATATATTGTTGAACATATAGATACCGATGATGAAGAGCTTGACGCCTTTCTTTTCTCGCTCGGCTGCTACTCGGGTGAGCCGATTACCGTGGTTGCGAAAAGACGTGGTGGTATGACGGTTTCTATCAAGGATGGCAGATACAATATAGATAACGGACTTGCCGAGGTTATTTTCGTTAAGTAAACGGTTTGTTCAAGAACAAAAATAATCCTCGGATTATTTTTTACGGTTGAGTTAGCCACTGCTAACTCGCAGATATGGAGATGTTATTATTAATTTTTACATATATCAGGAGGAATCCCAAAAATGAGAATTGCATTGGCAGGTAACCCAAACAGTGGTAAAACCACAATGTTTAACGCCCTGACCGGAAGAAGTGAAAAGGTCGGAAACTGGGCAGGTGTTACTGTTGAAAGAAAGGAGCATCCGATCAAGAAAAGCTTTTATAGTGGTTCGGAGGAGCTTATCGCAGTAGACCTTCCCGGAGCTTATTCAATGTCGCCCTTTACCTCGGAGGAGAGCATTACGTCGGCATACGTAAAAGAGGAGCGTCCCGACGCGATCATCAATATCGTTGACTCTACGAATCTTTCGAGAAGTCTGTTCTTCACAACCCAGCTCCTTGAGCTCGGTATACCCGTGGTTGTCGCTCTTAACAAGACAGATGCTAACGAGAAGAAGCATAACAAGATTGACGTAGCTACCCTTTCCGGAAAGCTTGGCTGTCCCGTTGTTGAAACAACCTCTACCGTAGGTGAGGGACTTAAGGAGGTTGTCGCTGCTGCTGTTTCTGTTATCGGTAAGGTACAGAAGGCTCCCTACGTTCAGGGTGATATCGATCTCAGCGATAAGTCGGCTGTTACTCTTGCAGACAGAAAGAGATTTGAGTTTGTAAACAGGATTGTAAAGAGTGTTGAGACAAGAAAGGTTCTGACAAAGGATAAAAATTTTCAGGACAAGGTTGATGAGATTCTCACAAACAAGTGGCTTGGTATTCCTATTTTCGCAGTTGTAATGTTCCTTGTATTCCAGATAAGTCAGGCGTGGCTCGGTGCGTGGATCGCAGAGGGAATTGAGTTTGAAAACGGTTTTACCATTCCCGGACTTGTAACGCTTATAGATATGTTCAAGGAGTGGGTTGCAGGTCTGCTTGAGGGTGCAAATGCAAACGCATTTTTAAGTGCCCTTCTTACAGAGGGAATTATCGGTGGCGTAAGCGCTGTTGTGGGCTTCCTTCCTCTTGTAATGGTTATGTATTTCCTTATTTCTCTTCTTGAGGATTGTGGATATATGGCGCGTGCATCGGTTGTTCTTGATCCTATATTCAAGAAGGTCGGACTTTCGGGCAAGTCGGTTATCCCCTTCATCGTTGGTACCGGCTGCGCTATCCCCGGTGTTATGGCTTGCCGTACAATCCGTAACGAGCGCGAGAGAAATGCAACGGCTATGCTTACCCCCTGGATGCCCTGTGGTGCAAAGCTCCCTGTTATTGCACTCTTTGCAGGTGCGTTCTTTGATGAGGCGAGCTGGGTTGGTACTCTTATGTACTTCGTTGGTATTCTTCTCATTCTTCTCGGTGCGCTTCTGGTTAACAAAATCGCAGGACATAAGGCGCGCAAATCCTTCTTTATCATCGAGCTTCCCGAGTATAAGACCCCCTCTCTCAAGCGTGCAGTTTCGGATATGCTCAGCCGTGGTTGGGCGTACATAGTTAAGGCAGGAACCATCATTCTCGTATGTAATGCAGTTGTGTTTATAATGCAGTCCTTTGACTGGAGCTTCTCTCTTGTTGAGGAGGGAATGGAGCACACGTCTATTCTTGCTTCTATTGCAAATCCCATTGCAGTTCTTCTTGTTCCTGTTGTTGGTATCACGGCATGGCAGCTTGCTGCAGCAGCAGTTACCGGCTTTATCGCTAAGGAGAACGTTGTAGGAACTCTTGCTGTTTGCTATGGCTTCGTTGTAAACGACGATCTTGAAATGGTTGGCTCGGGTAACGAGGTTGCAGCTACCATGGTTGGACTTACAAAGGTTGCAGCTCTTGCATATCTTATGTTCAATCTCTTCACTCCCCCTTGCTTCGCTGCTATGGGCGCTATGAACAGTGAGATCACCGATAAGAAGTGGTTCTGGGGTGGAATTGCTCTCCAGCTTGCAACCGGATACAGCATCGGCTTTATCGTATATCAGGTCGGAACTCTTATCGTAACAGGCACTGTTGGCGCAGGCTTTGCCGGTGGACTTATCTTCCTTCTCGCTTTTGCAGGCGTGCTTACCTGGCTCTGTATTCGCAGCGATAAGGCTGTGAAGGCAGAAAAAACTGTTGGAGTTAATAAATAATGGGACCGATTGATTACCTGATTATTGCGATAATTGCTTTGATTATCGGTGGCGCAGCCTTTTACATTTACAGAGCAAAAAAGTCGGGTCAGAAATGCATAGGCTGTCCCGACAGCAAAAGCTGCTCTTCGAAAAACGGCGGTTGCTCGGGTAAATGCTCGGGCTGTGGCGGCGCTTGTGGCGGTAGCGTAAGCGATAAAAAAGAAAATTAACATTTAAGAGAGCGTCCTTTCGGGACGCTCTCTTGACTTTATATAAAAAGGATGATATAATAATTTCTAAATTACAAATAATACCGACAGAGGTTGATATGGAAAAGCTTTTGAAATTACTTGAAAACGATGCTACCCTGACTCCTAAGGAGCTTGCACTTATGCTCTCTAAGGAGGAAGGCGATATTAAGGATATGATACGCCGACTTGAGAAGGATGGCGTAATACTCGGTTATCAGGCTATAATCGACTGGGATAAGACCGAGAAGGAGACAGTTACTGCGCTCATCGAGGTTAAGGTTATGCCCCAGCGCGACGACGGCTTTGATAAGATAGCAGAAAAAATTCAGAATTATCCCGAGATAAAGGGACTTTATCTTATGTCGGGTGGATTTGATTTCACCGTTCTTATTGAGGGCAGGACTATGAAGGAGGTTGCTTACTTTGTGGCGAGAAAGCTCGCTCCCATTGAGTTCGTTACAGCAACGGCGACACATTTTGTTCTTAAGACATATAAGTATAACGGCGTGATTTATAATTCTCCCAAGAAGGATCTGAGGGAAAGCGACAGTATATGATGGATCACGAATTAATGCTATCCGACACGCTTAAAGATATAAAGCCGTCGGGTATTAGAAAATTCTTCGACCTGCTTGCCGATATGGGTGACGTTACGGCTCTTACCGTCGGTCAGCCTGATTTTGTAACTCCCTGGCATATCAGAGAGGCTGCAATCCAGTCGCTTGAGCGAGGTCACACCTATTATACCTCAAATTCGGGTCTGCCCGAGCTGAGAGGAGAGGTGACTAAATATATGAAGCGTCGCTTCTCTCTTGACTATTCGCCCGAGGAGGTTCTTATCACCGTTGGTGGAAGCGAGGCTATCGACGTGGCTGTTCGTGCTCTTGTCAATCCCGGTGACGAGGTGATTATTCCTATGCCCTCCTTCGTATGCTATGAACCTATTGCAAGAATGGCAGGCGCCACGCCGGTAATCATCAACACAAGGGCAGAGAACGGCTTTAAGCTGACGGCAGACGAGCTTCGCGCAGCAATTACGCCGAAAACCAAACTGCTTGTCCTTCCTTACCCAAACAATCCGACCGGTGCAATACTTGACAGAGACGAGCTTGAGGCATTGGCAGACGTAATCAGGGATACGAATATTGCGATTCTTTCGGATGAAATATATGCCGAGCTTACCTTTGGCAAGACTCACGTTTCTATAGCAAGCATCGACGGTATGCGCGAGAGAACAATTATAGCATCGGGATTCTCCAAGGCTTACGCTATGACCGGCTGGCGTCTCGGATATCTTATCGCACCGAAGACCTGGATAAAGCAGATGACAAAGCTTCATCAGTATGCAATTATGTGCGCACCCACTGTTTCACAGTTTGCTGCAGTTGAAGCGCTGAAAAACGGCGATGAGGATATTGCTGAGATGCGCGCAGAGTATAACCGACGCAGAGTGTTTATTGCAGAGGGGCTTCGTGAGATTGGCCTGCCTGTAATGATGCCCGAGGGGGCATTCTATATTTATCCGTATATCGGTGGCTTCGGACTTACCTCGGAGGAGTTCTGCCAGAGACTTCTTATGGAGGAAAAATGTGCGATTGTTCCCGGTACTGCCTTTGGTGAGTGTGGAGAGGGATATGCGAGAATTTCCTACGCTTACTCGGTTAAGCATATCTCAGAGGCGCTTGAAAAAATAAAGCGTTTTGTTGATAAACTTAAATAAAATTAGTGGTTTTGCAAATAAATGTTTGCAAAACCACATTGTTTTTTTATGATAATATGTTATTATGGATTATTTCTTTGTTAATTCAACACCAAATATTTTGGCAAGAAGACGGCGCAGAGCCTTCGGTGATGACATTACTATAATCTTCATTACGCGCTCCTTTCGGGTTCGTTTTCATTACTATTATATGACGAAGCTGTTTTTTTGACTATACCTCGTCAATACGGATTACGGTAATTGTCATATCGTCGCTTGACGTACCGTTTTTCTTTGCTTCCTTTATTATATTATATGCGTATTCTTTCAGATTCCCGACAGGCTCTTTGCCTAAAAGCAGAAGCAGCCAGGGGGCGTCCTCGGCTATCTCGGCTATTCCATCGGAAAACATGAATATGTAATCTCCACCCTTGATTTCCACGCTGATCTTCTCTGTGTCTATCGATCTCATAAGCCCGATCGGAGCTGTCTGTGACCTTATGCGAAAGATTGAAGACTCACGCTTCACGTAAGATGGTGGCGCTCCACTTTTTATAAAAACACCTCCACCCTGCAATAAATCAAGCTCAAAAAGATCAATTGTTGCAGAGCATTCCTCCTGCCTTGATCTTATCACGTGATTGAGCATATGGATAAGTGTTTCTTTTGCTGCACCGATATTCATTGCCTTTCTTATGTATTCACTAACCAGCACCGAGGTTTCCTTAGCGAGCCTGCCACTCCCCATTCCGTCGGAGATAAGAGAGTAAAAATATCCCTGATCGGATTCGAAGCAGATTGACGTATCTCCGGAGACCTCATTTTTATTTCCTGCCTCTGACACCGTAGCGAAACTCACCTTGTAGGAGGGACGTATACCACATTCCATAAGCACCATCTTTCCACGACGGAAGTATTCAGGCGCACTGAGCTTTATACCGGCTGCCTCTTCTATGCTTTTTCTTAACTCAAATGAGGATATTTTTGCTCCGCTTTCGTCTTCTCCTGCCAGGATAAAGTGCTGTCTGTGATTTCCAAATACACGAATTGTTCCGTTTCTGAAGCCACAGCCCTCGAAAGCGCTTGTCAATACGTCGGTCATACTGTTGTCTACACTGCGCTCTGTATCGTCATTATGCTTCGATTGACCGATCAGACTTGCCATCATTGCATATTCATCAGCTATATTGCATGAACCGGATAGCAGATAGCTTTCTTGTTCTCTTAATCTGACAACTCTGTTTATCTCATCGCAGAGCGCGCTTGCCATAAAGCAAAATTCTCCATTTGTATTGATATGCTCGGGGCGTATTTCTTTGCCGTCACACAGCATGTTGCAAATCCCGTCTATGCTTCTGATTGCAGGACGAACGTCATTTTTTGTGCAGACCCCACCTTCGCCACATTTAATACATATTTTTTCGGTCGCAGCGAGAACAATTCTACGGTATTCATCGTTTGTAAGGCGCATAGGGGTGGAGGTGTATTTTTCTATGATTTCACTGAGATCGGAGAGAGTGGATTCAAGCCTGTTTACACTTCCGGAAAGGTCGTTCTGATATGCCAGAGCCATTGTGCCTACCATATCCTCTGAGTCTTCCTTGTGATCCTCTGCTTTTTCGGCTTGATTAATTTCACCTACGCGTTTCAGCATTGGGAAAGCGACAGCCGATGCGATAATATATTCAGGAAGCGTTGAGAGAAGTCCGTTAAGTCCAACCGAATAGACGCTCCATGCACATAAGGCTACGCCACCTGCAGCTATGGCATATCCTGTTCCAAATCCAATCATCACTCCCGAGCACAGCCCTGCCAGTGCAAACGCCACCGACAGCTCACCGGATAGAACCAGAGATGCAACAAAGCCGGCAGCCATAGCTCTTAATGAACCGAATCTCTTTGCTGTAAAAAGAGCTGCCAGTGCTGCAAAAACGTATGAGAAGGAAATACCGAGGATGGTTACACTTTTCAGAGAAAGACTGATAAAAAGAATAAGTGCCAATGCTGATATCTGGAAAAATGCTCTGTCATACCTTTCTTTTCTTTCGCAGTCTGATAGCTTGATAATATCGCTTGATCCTTCAATAACCTCCCAGAAGCCTATGCCGGTGGAGCAAAGACCTGATAGAAGAAAGGTTATAAGTGGCGTGAGTATTATCATTACAAGACCGAACAGCAGCGACACTTCATCCAGCCCACGCATCAGTGCCTCATATATCGCAACGATAAAGCTGCCGAGAACCGATATTGCTAATCGTAGCAACAGGCTTTCGCCAAACAATTCACCTTCACCATTTTCTCGTTTTTCTGATATTGATGCTGCGATTCGCAACAGAGCCGTGATAACCGTCGCCACCCCGAAGATCACACCGTTAGTACCAAGTGATATGCTGCCGATGACCACACCGAGAAGTGCCGGCCATATTCCCGTAGGCAGCATAGCAACAAAGGCTATTCCAATTGGTCTTGCACCGAGAATCAGCTGACATCTTGACAGTATAAATCCTACGGAGAATATTATCAGATCCTGCGCCAGCGATTTACTGTCGGCTTTTATCTCATTGAGTGTGGAATCTACGCTGTCACGAATTCGTGATGTAAGCCTTTTTATGCTGTTCTTTTTTGCTTTTTTCTCACGTTCATCTATCTTTTCCATTTTCTCATTGCCCTTCCCAAAAGTCTTCATCTTATTATATATCCGGAAAAAAGAAAAAACGGTAGAAAAATGCTGTCGAAATTATCTTTATCTGAAGCTGCAGGCAGAAGTTGATGGGAATAAGTAGATATTACTTTGAAATATATCGTAAAAATGCCTTTTCTGCGAAAGATAAACGGAATAAAATTCAAGTTATTGGTAATAATTCTCATGGAAACCAAATAAGGAGGATTTATTATGACACTTACTCAGAAGGAAACCACGCTTTTATCAGACCTTAAATCTCAGGAGCAGCTTTGCATTGAGAAATACAGCAAATATTCGCAGATGGCGCATGATCCCGAGTTGAAAAACTTGTTTTCCACTTTGATGCAGAATGAGCAGAAGCACCTGGATACGATTAATCAGATATTGAACGGAAACGAGGTTTCAATGCCTGCACAGTCACCCTCTGCAGTACAGGCAAAGCTGCAGTGCAAGGCATCGGACTGTAATGAGGTTGAGAAGAAAAATGATGCCTATCTATGTAAGGATGCGTTATCTATGGAAAAACATGTATCAGGCGTATATAACACAGGCGTGTTTGAGTTTTCAAGCCCTGTTCTGCGTGACACACTCGCTCATATTCAGAAGGAAGAGCAGAATCACGGGGAGCAGCTTTACAATTATTTAAATTGTAATACTATGTATAATTAATAAAAAGGTGCTGAGTCATTAAGAATTCAGCAATATCAAGGGTTTGTGGATAGTAAAGACATCAACTGCTGAATTCTTAGTGCGAAGCACCTTTCGGGGCTTGATTGATTTAGAGCAGAAATCTTCGTTTGCGAGCGTGAGGCGTATTGGCATACGTCGAGCGAGTAAACGGAGATAGAACAAAAACTCAAATAAAAAAGAGAAAACCGTAGGTTTTCAACCTTAGATTTTCTCGGTTAGATAAA
>JAFTON010000033.1 GCA_017463765.1 Clostridia bacterium
TCAGGTCTTCATTACAACATTCTTGTTGAGGGAATGTTCTCTGCAGACTTTATGTATGAGGATTATGATCTTTTCAACTACTTCGAGATTGGTGATGATTTGAAGTTCGATGAAGCAAAGATGCTGTCTGATATTGAGAAATACGGTCTTTACACTTACGAAGACTTTGCAGAATATCTGACGTATGAACAGTTCGTTGGCTTTAACGTACAGTATTTCAAGATTGCAGTTGGTAAGGGACTTTACACCTACGAAGGCATTCTTGACTTGATCGAAGAATATCTTAAAGCTTAATAGAAAAAACACTCCACCCGACAAAATCGGGTGGAGTAAAACAAAACAAAGGTAAAATATGAATTTTTCATTTTTAAGAAATATTAATTTCAGAGACAAAAGAACTCTCACAATCATTATTGTTGCAGCGATTGTATTAGTTGCTTTGATAGCTACTATAATCACTGTTTCTGTTATGAATAAGAAGGCTGCCGAGGAGCAGGGAAGAAATATTCAGAAGATATATATCAGCTCTTGGCCCGAAAAGCTCCAGTACTACGTTGGTGAGGAAGCTAATTATAATGGACTTGTTATCGGCCTGCTTAAGAATAACGGCTCAACCGAGAATATCACATATACGGAAGAAACAAAGAGCGAATTCAGCTTTACCGGTTTTGATTCCTCTAAGGCAACCGAAGAACAGACAATAACCGTAAAATATAAGGATTTCACCTGTAAATTTTATATCTCGGTTAAAGAGGTTCCGAAGCCCGATCCTGTTCTAATGTCTATAAGCATGGCTGTAATGCCGAAAACCGAGTATAAGGTTGGTGAAAGACTCGATCTTTCGGGTGCAATGATTAATAAGCATTATAATGATGGTACTTCTAAGCGTACAATAATTATTTTTAGCTATATCAGTGGCTGGGAAGAAGCTGTTGAAGCCGGTCCCGGAACTCATACTCTTACGGTTAAGTACAAGGAAAACGGTGTTTTGAAGAAAACCACCTTTGACATCACAATTACGGAGTAGCCAATGACGACAGGAAGTCCTTATCATATCAGCTTGTTTCTGTTTACGGTGGCGTTTATGGCGTTAAGCACGCTTGGGGTTTCCAGGCTGCCACGCAAGTGGCAGAATGCTGCCTTTGTGGTTGCTGCTGTGCTCGGGTCGGGTGGCGTGTTCTTTCGCTATGCGATGAACTGCTCCTTTACCGACGGACTGCAGCTTGATACGTTGCTTATTCAGCTACTTCAGGTCTGTAACTTTAACTTTGTGCTGCTGCCTCTTATGCTTATTCCAAAATGCGAGATAGCAAGGCAGTATTCGGTATTTTTCTCGATGTTTGCTGCCTGCACAACTATGTTCAGCATTCCTTCCTCACTCTCGGGCTACGAGTGGCATCACCCGATTGTACTTAACTTCTGGTTTAACCACGTTTTTGCAATCGCGCTGCCAATATGGATGATTGCTGCAAAGCGTCTGCGTCCCGACAGGAAATACATACCTTTAGTAAGTGGCTGCGTTTTCGGCTACTTTACGCTGGTGTATCTGCTTACTGAGGCGCTTATGGCGCTTGGTGTTCTGGCTCCCGGAAGCAGCTTCTCTTACGTTCACGACCCGAAGGGAATGCCTCTGCTTACTCAGCTCTATGAGCTTATCGGATTGCCCTACGTTCATCTGCTGCCTGTATTCCCCATACTTATCGGCTTCTTCTATCTCTGGTCGATGCCATATACCGGATCGGTCAGCTTCGAAACAGCCTCGGGCAGTGGTAGGGTTGGCAAGAGGTACAGTGTAATCGGTGGCGAGGTGAAGCTGCCTTACGGTGGCTTTATCAGGGAAGGGTACGTTCTGATCGGTTGGAGCGACGTTGTGGGTGGCGAGACCGTTGTATATGCGCCCGGTGCAAGTTTCGGTGTTTCCGAAAGAAATTCAGTCCTTTACGCCGTATGGCGAAAGCTGGAGCAGGAGCCTGCCGAGCCGGTTGAAGAACTTGTCGAAGAGCCGGTTATAGAGTCTACCGAAACGGCTGAACAAAACGATACAAATAATCAATAATTTCAGGAGTCTGTTACCTTCGTGGCAGACTCCCTTTACTTTTTTGCTGTGGGTGAAATTTTTTTATAAAAGTTTCTCTTGCTTTTTTTATTATTATATTGTATAATTACTATGTATTAGTATGAATAAATTAAAATAAAGAGGAATAAAAATGAAAAATCACGTAGAATTCAAGACTCAGGGCGTTTGCTCGAGAATGATTATTGTTGACGCTGAGGACGGCGTTATCACCGATTGCAAGTTTGTTGGTGGCTGTGCAGGTAATACACAGGGCGTTGCTGCGCTCGTTGTCGGTATGAAGGTTGAGGACGCTATCGCTAAGATCAAGGGCATTAAGTGTGGCTTCAAGGCTACCTCCTGTCCCGATCAGCTTGCTTTGGCTCTCGAAGAAATGGTTAATTCTTAATATATAATGCAGAAAGGAATATTCTAATGTACAACTCAGAATATCAGAGATGGCTTGATTCATCGGTTCTTTCCGAGGAGGAGCGCGCAGAATTAATTTCTATCAGCAATAACGAGGAGGCAAAGGCTCTCAGATTCAGCGCACCGATGGACTTCGGTACTGCCGGCCTCAGATCTACTATGTATATGGGTATTGGTTCTATGAACCGTTATACCGTTGCCCAGACCACCCGTGGCATTGCTGCTCTTATCAAGGGCGTTGGTGGTGAGGAGAGAGGCGTTGCAATTGCCTTTGACTCCCGTAACAATTCCGATCTCTTCGCACGCGTAAGCGCATGCGTTCTCGCAGGCGCAGGCATTAAGTCTTATATTTTCAATGACATTCGTCCCACTCCCGAGCTTTCCTTCGCTCTTCGCGAGCTGAACTGCGTTGCAGGTATCAATATTACTGCTTCTCATAATCCGAAGGAGTATAACGGTTACAAGGCATACTGGGAGGACGGTGCTCAGATCGCTCCCGAGCAGGCAAAGATTGTTTCTGCTGAAAGAAGCAAGTTTGACGTACTCGATATGTCGGGTATTATGGACTTTGACGAGGGTGTTAAATGTGGTCTTATCACCATTCTTGACGAGAAGTTTGACGAGAAATATCTGGATGCTGTAATTGCAACTTCTGTTAATGCTAACGCAGTTAAGGAGGTTGCAGAGGAGCTTAAGGTTGTTTACACACCCCTTCACGGCGCAGGCTACAGACTCGTTCCCGAGGTGTTCAAGAGAATTGGTCTTAAGCATCTGTATACCGTTGACGAGCAGATGGTTCCCAATGGCGATTTCCCCACCGTTGAGAAGCCCAATCCTGAGTACAGCGCTGTTTTCAAGCTTGGTATTGATATTGCGAACAGAGTTGGCTCTGACCTTGTTATTGCTACCGACCCCGATTCTGACAGAGTTGGCGTTATGACAAGAACTGCAAGTGGTGATTTTGCTACCATTTCGGGTAACCAGATGGGCGCACTTCTGCTTGACTACGTTATTAAGGCTCGCCGTGATCTCGGTATTCTCCCCGAGGGCGCATACTGCGTAAAGAGCCTTGTTTCCACCGATATGGCGTATAAGATCGCAAAGGACAACGGTGTAAAGCTTCACGACGTTCTTACCGGCTTTAAGTTTATCGGCGAGGTTATCAAGAATTATGAGGCAGAGGGCAAGTTTGGTGGCTTCCTTCTCGGCTTTGAGGAGAGCTACGGCTATCTCCTCGGTTCCTACGCCAGAGACAAGGATGCTGTCGAGGGCTCTATGATGATCCTGGAGATGACTGCATATTATAAGAAGAAGGGCATGACTCTTTCCGATGCGCTTGCAGAGCTTTATAAGACCTACGGTCTTTATGCTGAGAAGACTATCGATATTTACATGGAGGGTCTTGACGGTATTGAGAACAGAAAGAAGGTTATGCAGAACCTCCGTGACAATACTCCTGCTTCCATCGGTGGTGTTGCCGTTAAGAGTGCAGGCGACTATAAGACGGGTGAGGTTCGTGATCTTGTAAGCGGAGCGATCTCTACAACAGGCCAGCCTTCCTCCGACGTGCTTTATTATACTCTTGTAAACGAGGATAAGATTATTGTACGTCCTTCCGGAACAGAGCCTAAGATCAAGATTTACGTTCTCGCTCATGACGAGGATCAGGCTACTCTTGATAATAAGCTGTTGGCATACGAAAAAGATTCAAGAAAGATGACAGAGGTTTAATTCCTCGGGTTGTGTAAAGTGACAGACAGACAAAAGCATATTAGAAATTTTTCCATAATCGCCCATATTGATCACGGTAAATCAACCCTGGCTGACCGTATTCTGGAAAAGACCAGGACGGTTGAGACCCGTGATATGGAGGAGCAGCTGCTCGACAATATGGACCTTGAGCGTGAGCGTGGTATCACAATTAAGGCGAGAGCAGTAAGGCTTTCCTATAAGGCGAAAAATGGGGAAGAATACATTTATAATCTTATCGATACTCCCGGTCACGTTGACTTCGGTTACGAGGTTTCAAGATCGCTTAAGGCGTGCGAGGGTGCATTGCTGGTTGTTGATGCGACACAGGGCGTTGAGGCTCAGACGCTTGCAAACGCATATCTGGCTATTGACAACGATCTTGAGATTTTGCCGGTAATCAATAAGATAGATCTTGCTTCGGCTGATATTGTGGGAGCAAGAAGGGAAATAGAGGATATAATCGGCATTCCTGCCGAGGATTGTCCTGCAGTTTCTGCAAAAAACGGAATAAATATCGAGGACGTGCTCGAAAAGATTGCTACCGATATTCCTGCACCTAAGGGGGACATTCAAAATCCCCTTAAGGCGTTGATATTCGACTCTCACTACGATTCATATCTCGGCGTCGTGGTTTATATCCGAGTTTTCGACGGCATGATTCGTGCAGGTGACAGAATTCGCCTTATGGCGCAGGGAAGCGAGTTTGAGGTTGTTGAGGTTGGTACGATGGAGCCCTTCGGTCTGAAGAAGGCTGATATGCTTTCTGCAGGCGAGGTTGGATATATTACAGCTTCCATCAAAACAGTCGGTGATACAAGAGTTGGCGATACCGTAACCTTGGCGAATAATCCTGCATCCGAGCCTCTTGACGGATTCCGTGACGTGCATCCTATGGTGTACTCGGGAATTTATCCTGCCGACGGTGCAAGATACGGTGATCTTCGTGACGCCCTTGAGAAGCTACAGCTTAACGATGCATCTCTCGTGTTTGAGCCCGAAACCTCGGTAGCTCTCGGCTTTGGCTTCAGATGTGGCTTCCTGGGACTTCTCCATATGGAGATTATTGAGGAGCGTCTTGAGAGAGAATTTAATCTCGACCTGATTACAACTGCCCCTTCGGTTATTTATAAGGTTGATCTTCGCTCAGGTGAAACCATTATGATTGATAATCCTTCGAAGTTCCCGACAGCCGACGAGATTCAGACGGCATATGAGCCTATAATGAAGTCGACCATAATCACGCCTACCGATTACGTTGGTGGAATAATGGATCTCTGCCAGGAGAGACGTGGTGTGTTTATCGATATGAAATATATTGATACCGAACGTGTTGAGCTTCATTATGAGCTTCCCCTCAATGAGATTATCTATGACTTCTTCGATGCGCTTAAGAGCCGTACGAAAGGCTATGCATCTCTTGACTATGAGCTTAAGGGCTATAAACCGTCTAAGCTTGTAAAGCTTGACTTCATGCTTAACGGTGACGTGGTCGATGCGCTTTCCTTTATTGTTTTTGAGGACAGAGCATATTCCCGTGCACGTAAGATTGCCGAGAAGCTTAAGGAGAATATTCCTCGCCAGCTTTTCGAAATTCCTATTCAGGCATGCATTGGCTCAAAGATCATTGCCAGGGAAACCGTAAAGGCGATGCGTAAGGACGTTCTTGCAAAGTGCTACGGTGGTGATATTACCAGAAAGAAAAAGCTGCTTGAAAAGCAGAAGGAAGGTAAGAAGAAGATGCGTAAGCTCGGCAGCGTTGAGGTTACGCCCGAGGCATTTATGGCTGTTCTCAGGCTTGACGATGGCAACTGACGCACTCGGACTTTACGTTCATATTCCTTTTTGCGTAAGGAAGTGTAATTACTGCGATTTTTGCTCTTTCGGTCTATCGCAGGTCGATTGGCGAGAAAGGTATATTGATAAGCTTTGCGAGGAAATCTTGTCCTATAGAGAGAAGAGGATAAAGCTTGACTCAATATTTTTCGGTGGTGGAACACCGTCCCTTCTTACTTCGGCTGAATTTGAGAAAATATGCTCCTCGATTAAAGAGAGCCTTGTTGTTTCGGGGGACGTAGAGTTTACCGTAGAGGCAAATCCCAAGACTCTGAGTCGGGAAAAGCTTCTTGTATTCAAGGCTTCCGGTGTAAACAGACTTAGTATTGGATTACAGTCAACTCACGAAAATGAGCTGAAAATATTGGGCAGAATTCATAATTTTGAAGATTTTCTTGAATCCTACCAACTTGCTCGTGAGTGTGGAATAGAAAACATCAACGTTGATCTGATGTACGGTATTCCCGAGCAGACTATGGAATCCTTTGGGATCACGCTTGATAGGATTTTGGATTTATCACCTCAGCATATTTCGCTGTACGGTCTTATTCTCGAGGAGGGAACACCCTTTTATGAAATGAGAGATAGACTTTCCTTGCCTGGCGAGGACAGTGAATGTGATATGTATTATCTTGCGACGGATAGGCTTTCCAAAAGAGGATATACACATTATGAGATATCCAACTATTCGCAGCCCGGGAAAGAATGTCGGCATAATCTTAAGTATTGGCGATCTGAGGAATATATCGGCGTTGGTCTTGCAGCTTATTCTTATTATGACGGAAAAAGATTCAGCAACGGATATGACATAAATGTATATTTACAGAATCACTGCACAAACTATCACCGTGAATATTCCGACAGTGACGAGGCTTTCGAGTACGTTATGCTAAGGTTAAGACTTGCTGAGGGATTTTCACTTTCGGATTATCGCTCTCGCTTTGGAACGGATTTTCTCGAGGGCAGGGGCGATCTGATTAACAGCTTTGTAAAGGCAGGATATATGTGTATCAAGGACGATAAAATTTCGCTTACAGAGCGTGGCTTTTATGTCAGCAACTCAATACTTACAGAATTAATTTAAAATTGCTTGACATTCTGATAAATTTATTATAAAATATAATCAGTAATATAGATTGGAGTTTAATTATGGCAGATTTTGAAAAGAACAACAATGAAGAGGTAGAGGAGATTGGCGAGATCATCTACACCCTGACAGATGAGGAAACAGGCGAGGAGATTGATTTCCAGCTTATCGCAAGCGCTACTCTTGACGACGTTCTCTATTATGCACTTATTCCTGCACAGGATCCCGAGTGTGATGAGTACTGCATTCTCCGTGTTACCGAGGATGGCGAGGATCTTCTTCTCGAGAGCATTGATGATGATGACGAGTTTGAGAAGGTTGAGGAGTATTTCAACGATCTTCTTTTCGGTGATGCAGATTACGACGCATAATTTTATTTGATTTTTATAACCTGCGTGGTGCGTGATAATGTGATATTTGAACCTACACACATTACTAGGGAGTCCGGATAAACTTCTGTTTTCGGGATGCAGGCCTCCCACCGAGGGCGCTTGCCTTTATTGGTGACCCCCTCCAAGTGGACGTTGGAAGCGCAAAGGAACAGAGAGGACACCCACCTGGTCAGACCGGGTTAAACTTTTACTTTACACGGCCACGCGGGGTCTATTTGATATGTTTTTTCTTTATTGAGCTGTCAAATCTTTGACAGCTCTTTTCATTTTTTATCATTAATTATCATATAGTTAATAAGTAAAAA
>JAFTON010000034.1 GCA_017463765.1 Clostridia bacterium
ACCGGCAATCCTTTATATGTATCTGATATTCTTACTATTTTTGAGTCTCCTTCGTAACCCAAAACGGTTGCATAGGTACCATCATCTGATACCCCGTAAATAACTCCAACCGTAGGTTCAAGATAACAGTCACAATCATAACAATTTCCGTTGGGATCCAACACGTGATACTCATCAGAAAAAATGTTGCTACATGTTTTACAAGCAAACCAATGTTTATCATTATCATAATCAATGTATAAATCATGGTTCGTTTTTGCAACTATATTTTGACTCTTAATAACAGTATTACATACTGAACAATGAACACCTTCGGTTAATCCTGTCGTCGTGCATGTGGGGGCAATCGCTTCGTCTATAATTTCCGTATGAGCAATTACCGGAACAACATTTTGTTTTACAATCACTTTTTGACAATTTGAACATTTCGTTCCTTCAGTAAGACCGGTAACCGTACACGTAGCAGCGACAGCAGGTACTGTAACTTCGGAGTGTCCTTTGGCATTAACTACAATTTGAGCAACAACAATCACTCCACATTTTGCACAAACCTTTCCCTCGCTAAGGCCTGTTTCTGTACATGTAGCAGCTTTACTTGGAATTGTTTTAAGTACTAGATGAGCACACTCTGCATCCCGGATAAACCCACATTTATTACAGCTATCATCATATTTGTCAGTATACTCATGTGGTATCATTGGTATTGATATCTGTTCTAAAAGAATTATATTACAAACATCACAATGACTACCTTCTGTTAATCCGGTTTTCGAGCATGTTGCATCAACTTTAGCATCGGTAACCTCTCGATGTCCGATTGCATCAACAATAGTTTGATGAACAATAACCTTTTCACAATTCAAGCAAACCTTTCCTTCGGTTAATCCTGATTCGGTACATGTTGCATCTTTAGCAGGTATTATTTTTAAATTTAAATGTAGACACTCAACTTCGCGAATATAACCACATTTATCACAGCTTTCATCATAATCATCAGTGTATGTATGTGGAATTTTTGGAATTTTAATTTGTGCAACAATAATCTCACCACATTCTGCACATATATATCCTTCTGTAACACCTTCGTTATAACATGTTGCTTCTTTTTCCGGAAGATGATCTAAATAATCGTGAGAACATCCAACTTCACGAATAAAACCACACGCATCGCAGCTTTCATCATAATCATCGGTATACGTATGTGGAATCATAGAAACCACTGCCTGAGCAAACAAAATTTCTTTGCAAACAGAACAGTGCTTACCTTCTGTAAGAACGGGCTTAGTGCATGTTGGTTCAACGGCTTCATAAATCACTTCGGTATTACCATTAGGATCAATTGTGCTCTGAGCTACAATAACCTCATAACACACACTGCAATGCTTACCCTCGGTAAGACCACTTTCGGTACAAGCAGGTGCAACATAATTATCTATCACAACGGTGTGACCGGTCGCAAAAATATCCTCCATCTGCTTCTCTCCGCAGGAGCAATAACGTAATCTTACGCCGTTCTCCATACAAGTTGCGTTCTTCGTCACCTCCCATTCACCGAATGAGTGAGTATGCTCGGGTGGATTTTCGCCGTCGTTACCCTGGTTATCGTTTCCACCACCACAGGATGCAAGCAGACATACGAATACCAGCATAAAAGCGACAAGACTTAACAGCTTTTTCATTTTCCTTCTCCTTTTTGTTTTCGATAAAATAAAAGTGCGCAGCCGAAGCTACGCACCTATAAAAATGCACAGCTCCATTGCTGCGACACAATTGTTCTCTTGCTTCAAAATAAGCGTACGAAAACAGAGCGTACATTTTTACCGAAAATAAAAAGGTACACTTATGGCTTTTGAAGCAAAAATATTCAATTGTGTCGCAAGTACATTATATCACAGTGTTTTTTTGGAGTCAAGAGTTTTTTATTTGAATAATATTTGTTTACGTGGTGATAATTACAAAGACAAATAAAAGGAGAATAAAAATGAAAAGCTTAGTAAATTATGCAATTGGAATGCTTGTGGTTGTGATGGTACTGGCTGCGATGCCGACCGAGGCAGAGGGCGAGATATACGAGGATACGCTGAGGCTACATATTTTAGCCAATTCCGACTCGGGTGAGGATCAGGAGCTGAAGCTTAAGGTGCGCGATCGTCTGCTTATAAAATACGGTGAGCTGTTACAGCTCGGTGAGTCGATTGATGATGCGAAGAAGTGTGTCGGAGAACTGCTGCCCCAGATCGAAGGTGACGTAGAGAAATGGATAAAGGAGCTTGGCTACGGATATGATGCCCAGGCAACGCTGAGCGTGGAGTGGTATGAGACGAGAGAATACGAGGACTTTACCCTTCCTGCCGGCTATTACTCGTCGCTCAGGATAATTATCGGCGAGGGCGATGGAAAAAACTGGTGGTGCGTGATGTATCCACCCTTATGCATGGAGATGGCAACCGAGACTGCACCTGCCGATGACGGTGTGATAGATTACACAGGTGAAGAAATACGGCTGATAAAATCAGGCGAATATCAGATAAAATTCAAAATTCTTGAAGAACTTTCACGCGTCTTTGCAAAAAACGGTTGATTTCACAGAAAAGTTATGCTAAAATAGATGTAATCAATCGTTAAAGTGAGCATTTTTATGAAAATCGAAGGAAAAATTATCGCCGACAACAGAAAGGCGAGACATGATTATTTTATAATTGAGACCTACGAGGCAGGCGTTGAGCTGTTTGGCACGGAGGTCAAATCTCTGCGCGCAGGTAACGTAAATCTGAAGGATTCATATTGCGATATTGACGGTGGCGAGCTTTTCGCCCTCGGTGTGCATATAAGTCCCTATGAGCAGGGTAATATTTTCAACAAGGACCCTCTTCGTCCGAAGAAGCTGCTGATGCATAAGCGAGAGATTATGAAGCTGACCGGTCTTGTCAGCCGTGAGGGATATACCCTAGTTCCCCTCTGTCTGTATTTCAAGGGCTCGCGCGTGAAGATGGCAGTAGGACTCTGTAAAGGTAAGAAGCTGTATGATAAGCGAGATACGGCAGCAAAGCGAGACGCAGACAGAACCATCGAAAAGGCAATGAAGAACAGATACTAAATTCAAAAAACACAATAAAACGGTAGGGGCATTAAACCTCTACCGTTGCTTTTATATTTCGGTGCTTTAAGGGCACGCATTGAGTTAAGTATTGCAAGGACTGCGACCCCCACATCAGCGAAAACGGCGAGCCACATATTAGCAAAGCCGAAGAGACCGAGAATGAGAATCAGTCCTTTTACTCCAAGCGCAAAAATTATATTCTGCCAGGAAATATTTATCGTTTTTCTTGAAATCAATACTGCTTCCGGAAGCTTCGAAAGGTTGTCTGTCATAATAACCATATCGGCTGCCTCTATTGCGCTGTCCTGTCCGACGCCACCCATTGCAACTCCAACGTCGGCTCTGGCAAGAGACGGAGAGTCATTTATTCCGTCACCAACGTAAAGCGTGCTTTTCGAGCTGTTAATTATCTCTTCGAGCTTAGAATATTTCTGTTCGGGCGAGAGTGCAAAATGCCCTTCGTCAATACCTACTGCATTGGCTACTCTCCTTACGTTCTCTTCCCTGTCTCCCGAAAGAATGTAGGTACGCTTTACACCAAGCCTGCGCAATTTTTTAATAGCATCGGCTGCCTCGGGTTTTATACTGTCCGAAAGAATAATTATACCTGCCAGCCTTCCGTCAATCGCCACGTATAGTGCACCCTCCGGCTCGCTCTCAAGCTCGGTAAGATCTACGGCAAGCTTATGCATAAACTTGATATTACCCACAGCGCAGGTATTTTCATATAGCTCTGCAACTACTCCGTAGCCTGCATGCTCGGTAACAGAGCGAGGTGGTATGATGTTATCAGACGTAGCCTTTACACACTCGGCAATCGGATGATTTGATGCATA
>JAFTON010000035.1 GCA_017463765.1 Clostridia bacterium
CCGACGGCGTTCATCCTAATACCAAGGGCTATCAGATGTTCGTTAAGATCATAGAAAAGGCACTTCTTGAGGGTGACGAGGCTCTCACAGAGGAGTTTATTAACCAGATCAACGAGGAATACGAGGCTAAGGTTCCTAACGCATATGTAACTCTTGATTCGGTTGTTATCGACAATATGACCCTCACCATTAAGGGTATGTCTAACGATAAGGGTATTCAGCTCTTTGTAGGACAGAAGCCTGAGCACAGCTCGGCTTATTATCCCATAGTTCTTGCTGATGACGGTAGCTTTGAGATCGCATTCGACCTCAGGACTCTTGCTATCGGTAGCGATTGGTATAACGTAAGAATTTACTTCACAGACGGTAACTATTACACTGTTTCTCTTAACGATGCTAAGAATGCTGCAGGCGAGTCTCTTGCTCTGTGGTCCTGGATAATTCTTGAAAATACTCAGATCCAGATCTGCTCTTGGAATGAGGGCGATATTCCTACTCTCAGCTTCAAGGTTGAGGAATATGTTAAGCCTTCCTTCGAGACAGTTATCACAGGTGGTTCTATTGCAGAAAAGGACGGTCAGATTATTCTTACCGTTACCGGTACGACCACAGACCCCAACGCAGTTCTTGTTGTTGGTCCTAAGGATGATGTATCGCTCTACGGTCATGCACTCGATATTGCAGAGGACGGCAGCTTTACTGCGACTCTTGATCTTACCACGCTCGAGATCAGCTCTGAATGGCAGAATGCAAGTATCATTATGAGCGATGGCAAGTCAAAGGTTATTTCTTACGAAACCGTTGGCGTAAAGGTTGACGACGTTCTTTACAGCAGCGAAGCAAAGAAGAAGATCGTTGTTCATACCTGGGGTGGCGAGAAAATCCTCAGTCTCTCTGTTGAATACTATGATGATTCCTATACACTCACAGCTACCGATGTTAAGTTTGAAAACGGCAAGCTTGTGTTCAGTGGTACTACTACAAACGTAAGAACACTTACAGCATATCTTTATAATACAACCGAAGGCATTACGGACTATAAGGCTGACGCTGTTCTTGCAGATGACGGCTCGTTCACTGTTGAGATTGCTCTTGATCAGCTTACTATGGCAGCAGGTAACTGGTATTACCTCTGGACTTCCGTAAATGGTGGAGATCTTACTAAGGTCGTTTACGAAAACTATGATAAGTCCGAATATTACGGCTACGGTTTCCGTACATATAAGTGGGAATATTGGGAAGGTATTGCAGTCAATTACTCAAACTTCGAATACGGTGTTACTCACGCATCTATAACCGAGGTTGACGGTAAGGCAATCCTTACCATTGAGGGTATTATGAAGGATGCTGCGATAGCAGCCGATACCATCAAGCTTCGACTTGATAAGACCAAAGGAACAAAAGAGGTGATCGACATTGATAACCTTGCTGCCGAAGCAGGTCACTTCAAGTTTGTTTATGACGTAAGCAACCTTATCAACTCTGCAGTTTCCACTCAGTACAGTGAAGAGGCTTACTTCATCCGTCTCTTCGTTAACGGCTCCAAGAAGGCTGACCTTAACTCCAGATGGGCAGCAGCAGACCTCTTCGAAAACGTTATCATCGGTAACGGAAAGTATTACTTTATGAAGAACGGCAGTAGCTCTTGGAATACTCTCGGTATCGCAAGATTCGAGCATGATCCCGGAGTAGAGGAGGAAGAGGTTTACGACTACTACCTTGTGGGAGGTCAGATCTCTGCATCTAACATGCCTTTCACTCTTACACAGGAAAATGATAGAATCTATATTTCCTTCGAGGGTACATAAGGTGCAAACAGCAAAACAGACAGAACTATTCAGCTTCTTATGACTACAGAGGATCCTGCAGAAATGCCCGAGAGCATAGATCTGTCGAAGGTGGTTCTTACTGTAGATAACAGTTTTAACGGAGCAGAGAAGAATAAGTTCGCCTTTAAGGCAGACGTTACAGATATCACTCCAACAAGCAGCTGGCTTCGATTCATTCTTAAGGTTACTGAGGGTGAGCAGAATGTATACTATACCATCAAGCCCCAGGTTGCATCTCACAACGGTGATTGGATAGCATGCGCAACCCCTATCACTCTTAACGGTGTTAAGTATGAGATGGCAATCTGCTGGAGCTCCTTCTTCGCTCAGATCAATAACGGATAATTACAACAATTTTCAGCCCACCACTACGGTGGTGGGCTGTGCTTAAAAAAGCTATTTTCAAGGAGCTTTATTGACAATGAAAAAAATAATCAGATTCACGCTTGTTACGCTTGTCATCCTGCTTTCGCTTTCGCTGTTTGGATGTGCAGCAATTGAGCGTTTATTTTTAGGAGGAGACGACTATCAGTTCTCCGATATTGTTCTTACACAGACCGACGTAAACGAGTTCAGAATTGAATTTACAGCCAACGTTGGTCGTGAAAATGTTCAGGTATATTTTACCGAGGGCTTCAGACGTTCTGAATCTGTTAAGCCTAAAGAGGTAGAAAAAAAGGCAGTAGACGCCAAGAATGCTCGCTTCAGCTTTACCGGCAGCTTTAATCTTGGCGAGGACTATTACCTCTGGCTTGTTAACGGTGACAAGGAAGCCAAGACTTCTGTTACCATTCCCAGCATGTTCCCGACTATTTCCGTAAGCGAGGACGGAGCTGCTACCTTTAACTTTAACTATACCTACGGCACGTCCTGGGGTTCCTTCTGTGATCCTACGGGTAAGGCTGTATTTAAGAGCACCAAGCCTGTTTTCGATGAGAGCGCAGTTCTTGTAGCAGAGGGCATCGATATCACCGAGGAGCACTGTGCGCTCGGTACAAACGGTCTTGACTCATATTTCTATTCGGTTTCTACTGCGAAAGAGGGACAGATGAAGATTATCTCCCGTCCCGTTCAGATTTACGATTATCTTAAGGATGAGATAAATGGCATTTCTGCCAACCTTACAAGCGATCTCTTCCTCGAGGTTAAGGTTAATATTAACGAAAGCTCTGAAATTACAGAGATAATCCGAGATGAGCTCGGACTCCTCATTAAGAGTGACATTGCTGATGAGATTTATCTTTCTGATGCAACCTATTCCGACGGTGTTGCTACCATGAGAGTTGATCTTCGAAACCTTATCTATGACGGACTCTGGTATGATGTTTTACTCACCCTTCGTGGTGCAGTGGTTATGGATATTCCGAAGGTATTTAACGGAGCGCAGGTTCAAGGTCTTTCCACCGTTAAGAAGGACGGTATTGTCTATTATATCACAAGTTGGGGACCCGAGGGAGCACCCGAGAGCGCTGCAATGATAAAGGTTTATTTTGAAGAGGATACAACAAGATTTGCCGATGAGATTTGCAAGAGCTATCTTGTAAGCTTTACAACAGATCCTGTTCCTACTCTTAAAGTAACGATCAAGCTCAAGGACAGCGTTTCAAAGGCGCCCGTTCTTGCGATTACTGCCGGTGATAAGAATAAGCTTACCTCCTGCGAGGGTGTTGTTAACGCTGACGGAACTATCAGTTATTCGCTTGCTGTTGGTGAGGCTATGACCGTGGCAGGAAACTGGTATGATCTTCGTTTCTTCATAGACAATACTGCTTATGAAATGCTGAAGGACTCCTGCATTGGTTATGCAGATTTCGCAGCAAAGTATAATGATGACAATAATGCCCGGGTTTATGAATTCAAAGAGTGGAACGGCTTCCTTAAGCTTAACTACACCTCTGTTTTTGCCGGCGAATAATAAATTTGGAGATAAAAATGAAAAACTTTTTAATTGGATTATTAATTTTTCTGATTGTTTTGGTTATCGGTGTTGGCGCCGCCTTCTTGATAGGTAACCAGTACGTTTCCAATCAGAACAACGATGAAATTCCTGATCACGTAGATATCGAGGCTAACGAGCTCGGTACGGTTGTAGCTGTTGGACGTGGTCTTTATGATGAAAACGGTGACCGTTTTGAAATTAAGGGTATTAACTTTGGTAACCTCTTTATTGCAGAGGGCTGGATGACAGTAAACTCCATCGGTGCAGCTTACAATAAAGACGGCAGCTTTAAGAGTGTAAACAAAGAGGGTGTTGTAGAGGAGTATGAGGAGATCTATCAGGAAGAGATGGATGAGCTCTTTGCAAACAGATTCTCTGATGAACAGATTGAAGCTCTTAACGATGCATTCTTCAATGCATATTGCACAGAGAGCGATTTCAAGCTTATCAGCGATACCGGTCTTAACACCATTCGTCTGCCTCTCTATTACCGTTCCTTCCTTACCACGCACGACAGATACAGACTTTCTGACGAACAGCTTTGCGATATGAATTTTGATGATATCGAGCTTGTATTTGATAAGGTAGATAAATTCCTTGAGTATGCAAAGCAGTATGATCTTAAAGTAATTCTTGATATGCACGGTCTTATGGGTGGTCAGTCCGGTTATGAGCACTGTGGTACAAGAGATATGGACTTCTGGGAAAATGAGGATTATATCGTATTTATGTCTGATCTCTGGAGAGCAATTGCAGAGCATTACACCGAAGAAAGACCCGATCTCGCTTCCACTGTTCTTGCATATGACCTGGCAAACGAGCCTACAAAGAGAAATGAGGCCGGCACAGGTGCTCTTCAGTGGAGAGTTATGGACCGTCTCTATGAGGCTATCCGTGAGGTAGACACACAGCACGTTATTTCTATCGAGGGTGTATGGTATCCCAACTCTCTTCCTGATCCTGAGGATTACGGCTGGGAAAACGTTCTTTATCAGTATCACTTCTATAACTGGAATCACGATAAGGGCGTTTCCAACGAGATGTTCTACAGCGCTATGTTTACTCTCTATACACAGTCTGACTACAACGTTCCTAAGTTTGTAGGTGAGTTCAACTTCTTCGGTAATAAGGATGCTTGGAGCAAGTATCTTGTTCAGTATGATGAGCTCGGTTGGGGCTGGACTATCTGGAGCTACAAGATTGTTTCTGTTGGCTGGTGGGATAGCTCCTGGGGCCTTGTTGTAAACAAGCTCGATCTTCAGAATTCGAATGATACTCCTATTGAGGACTATAAGATGAAGCTTGATCTTCGTACTGCAAGCTACGACGAAATTATGGCAGTATGGTCTACCGAGGAGACAAAGTATAACGGTCAGGACGGTGGCTATAAGCTTTACCGTGACGGTATGCTTTATAATGTTCTTAAGGATTATTTCGGCGAGGAATTCAAGGTAAACAATCGCGAAATCGAAAGATAACCATTTTTCGAAAGGGAAGGGGAGCAGCATTTTAGCTACTCCCCTTTATACTATTAATACTGACTAAAAAACAGATGACGTTTTTCTTTCAAAAAAGTAAAAAAATATTAAAAAACATCTTGACTTTTTCATACTTGTCTGTTATAATAAAATAGTCGCGTGGAGAGATGGCCGAGTTGGTCTAAGGCGCACGACTGGAAATCGTGTATACCCTAACCGGTATCAAGGGTTCGAATCCCTTTCTCTCCGCCATAGAAAAAAACACCCCATCAGGGGTGTTTTTTTCTATCTTATGGCGTGGAGAAGCTTTCACATCTACGATGAATTAAAATACTGTGATTTGTCGCATATCCCTTTTAATCGATTATCCCTTTAAGTCTTTTTAAAATCAAAAAAAATCCGAGCCCGTTTCTGAACTCGGATTAATATTCAGCTTATTTATAATTAGCCGATAAGTCTATAAATGAAAGCGTTTTCCTCTCTGGAGATCTTCTCGTCTACTGCAACGAATGCGAGACAGAAGCTGATAAGATACTGCTTGATTTCATCGGGGCAAGCATCAACAAGCTTATCGGTTGCAGCAACCCACTTATCAGAATAGAAGCTCTGTACAACTGTTTTAAACTCATCATAAGAATATGTAAGACCGGTAACGTCCTTTACAAACTGATATTCAAGATCGCTGAATTTGCCGTCAACTGCAAGTGCCGTGCAGATGAAGGGAAGAACAACGGAAGCACCGTTGCCATTGTCAGCAATCTGATCGAAAATAGGCATAACGTGATTGATCGAATCAACTGCAATAGAAAGAAGAAGTGAATAAGGTGCATTTACGTACTTCTGCATAAGCTGTTCATAGGTAGAGTTGGACATTGGACTAAATCTCCTTAAATAAAAATTTGGTACATATATATATTATCATACAATTGTTTCTTTGTCAAGTTTTGTTTAAACTAAATTTCATTAATTTAAATTCATAATATATCTTGACAAACATAGGTTTTTTGCATATAATATTATAGTAACTTTTTTCGACAGGAGATTTATATAAATATGAGCCTTAAGGTCCTGAAGTTTGGTGGCAGCTCGCTTGCCGATGCAACTCATTTCAGACAGGTTGCAGATATTGTAAAAGCTGATCCCACCAGACGCTACGTGGTTGCTTCTGCGCCCGGTAAAAGACAGGGAAGTGATACAAAAATTACCGACCTCCTCTATAAGTGTTATGCACTTGCAGTTAACGAAGAGGACGTCACAAACGTTTTTAACGAAATTAAGCAGAGATATATAGACATTATTAACGATCTTGGGTTAGATCTTGATCTTACCGATGTTTTCGAGAAAATTCGTGGTTCGCTGCTTCACAACTCAGGACGTGACTATATTGCCTCCAGAGGTGAGTATCTTAACGCAATGATTCTCGCGAAATTTCTTGGCTTTGATTTTATAGATGCAAAGAAGGTTATCTTCTTTAACGAGGATGGCAGCTTTAATTCCGAGAAGACAAACGATGTTATGCGCGAGGTCCTTTCTGCTCATGAGTATGCCGTTATTCCCGGATTTTACGGCTCTATGCCTAACGGAACTATCAAAACCTTCTCCCGTGGAGGTTCAGACGTGACAGGTTCTATCGTGGCACGTGCTGCATCTGCAACACTTTATGAGAACTGGACCGACGTTTCGGGATTTTTGATGGCTGACCCAAGAATTATTGATAATCCCAAGCCCATCAAGACTATTACATATAAGGAGCTGCGTGAGCTTTCTTACATGGGTGCTACGGTTCTTCACGAGGATGCTATATTCCCGGTCAGATATTCAAAAATTCCTATCAATATCAGAAATACAAACCGTCCTGAAGACAAGGGAACCTTTATAGTTCCTGAAACAGATGACATTGGCGAATACGTTATCACCGGTATTGCAGGCAGAACAGGTTTCTCCAGCGTTACTGTAGAGAAGGCGATGATGAATATGGAGCTTGGTCTCGGTAGAAAGGTGCTTCAGGTACTTGAGGAAAATGGCATCTCCTTTGAGCATTTTCCTTCCGGAATTGATACTATGACAGTTATCGTTTCCACAAAAGCATTGACAGAGAAGCGCGCCGACGTCCTTGCCGGAATTTGCAAGAACGTTAACCCCGAGAACGTTTTTGTTGAAGAAAATATGGCACTTCTTGCCGTTGTTGGACGTGGAATGGTTAAGGCGAAGGGAACTGCAGCCAGAGTATTCTCATCTCTTGCTAATGCAAACGTAAATATCCGTATGATCGACCAGGGATCAAGCGAGCTTAATATTATCATCGGTGTTGATGCCAATGATTATATCACTGCGCTTAACGCTATTTATAACGAGTTCGTTAAATAATTTTTTCACGGCAGGGAAGCATTACTCCTTGCCGTGTTTTTATAATAGTAGAAAAAAATAAGGGAAGAGAAGGGCACACTTCCCTGTGGATTGTATAATTACTAAAAAAGAGCTTACCTGAATAAAATATAACCTTTTGTGATAAAGCAGCATCGACACGTCTTTACAAAAGTAAGTACAATAACCGACTTCCTCTCTACAGTAGTGAAGGCAATTTATTTATCTATATAAAAAACGAGCAGAATAATTATATAACCAACGGTCAGTCTAACTCTATCAAAAAAAGGTTAGTATAATTCTATCACAAAAAAGGTTAGTATAATTCTATCACAAGAAAGGTTAGTATAATTCTATCACAAGAAAGGTTAGTATAAAGGGCAGTATTTTCGCAAAGCTCCCCTACCAGCCCGTCAGGGAAATATATTGCCAATTATACAAAATGCAAATTTTGTATAATTAAGGGAACAATAGGAAGGCTTTTTGCCTTATTTTATCCCTTTGTTTTGGAATATATTGTTTTTTGGTTATATTTCATATATTTATTTTGATTATATTTCTTATTTTAATTATCTTTTTTTCGATATCTAATCAATTATACCTAATTATTGTACTTTGATTTAAATATCTAATTTTGATACGCTAAAGATGTCTTTAGATTAACTATATTATGATTCATTTATTGATATCTTTTCGTATATTGTATTTGATAAATTTATAGATGTATTCTGCGTTATGTAATTCAGAAATAATCAGAGATTAATCTCTACTTATCACATTTGTTGTAAAAGGTATTTTTTGTCTTTAAATACCACTTATAGAGTATAAATTGTTCTTAATATCAAATATTATTCCCGAAACCACTTGAAACTGTATAAAGATTATAGTATAATTATTAAAATTACTATAACATAAAATGGGGTAGGGTACTTCCCTTTTTTGATACTTCCCCGTTTTTTTCTGAATTACTGATTAAATTCACCTTTATTTCGCCTTTTTCTTGCATGAAAGATACTTTTGCTTTGTGGCTTCTCCACCTCTTAAATGGCGCTGAGCCTTATTTAGCTCAAGTATTTCCTTTACAGACCGGTATAATGAGGGGTTTATGTATCTTAATTTTGACGTAAGATCCTTATGCACAGTGCTCTTGCTTACACCAAAATGTGATGCAGTGGCTCTTACCGTAGCACCTGTCTCAATTACGTATTCTGCAAGCAGCTCACAACGTTCTCTCCTGAATGCATCAATCATATCGCATCTCCTTAACAGATAATCTATCAATTAATCATATGAAAGCGAATCCGGTAAAATGCAAAAAGAAGATTTAAAATTTAAAGATTCTACAGTTTTTGAAGGCATGACTTCAATACGCGCGATACTTCGCGGAATAGATAACGGTATCAATGACCGTAAAATAATCAAGGTCCTTTTTGACAAGGACAAAATGAAGAAAATTGCAAAAGAGGTAGGATATCTTAAGGCAGTTTCCTCACAATACGACTTTGTAGTTGAAGAAAGCAACAGTGGGGAACTGGAAAAACTAACCCTCGGAAGCTCACACGGTGGTTTGATCGCCATTACCGAGGAAAGAACTCTTCCCTATCTTGATTCATCATCGAATATACTTCCTGACGGTTTTTACGTTATGATTGAA
>JAFTON010000036.1 GCA_017463765.1 Clostridia bacterium
AGGTTCCGAAAAAACGCAGAAAGGGCAACGGCAATTTTATTCGCATTATCGGCGCTGCCGAAAATAATCTTAAAAATATCAACGTGGATATTCCTCTCGGCACCTTTACTGCCGTAACTGGCGTGTCGGGCAGTGGAAAATCCTCGCTTATCAATTCTATTCTCTACATAACTCTCGCCCGTGATCTTAACCGTGCTATCACCTATCCCGGTAAGGTGGAGCGAGTTGAGGGTTTGGAGCATCTGGATAAGGTGATCTCAATTGACCAGAGCCCCATAGGCAGAACTCCCAGATCTAACCCTGCAACCTATACCGGTCTGTTTACCGATATCAGAAATCTCTTTGCGCAGACGAGAGATGCAAAGGCAAAGGGCTACAGCTCAGGCAGATTTTCCTTTAACGTAAAGGGTGGACGCTGTGAGGCGTGCGAGGGTGACGGTGTTAAGTGTATTGAGATGAACTTCCTGCCCGATGTTTACGTAAAATGTGATGTCTGTCAGGGCAAGAGATATAACCGTGATACTCTCGATGTTAAGTATAAGGGCAAGAGCATTTACGACGTGCTTGAAATGTCGGTTGAGGAGGGACTTTATTTCTTCGAGGGGCTTCCTGCGCTTCAGAGAAAGCTGCAGACTCTCTTTGACGTGGGTCTCGGATATATTAAAATAGGTCAGTCCTCTACCACTCTTTCGGGTGGCGAGGCGCAGAGAGTTAAGCTTGCCACCGAGCTTGCAAAGCGCTCTACGGGCAAGACTATATATATTCTTGACGAGCCCACCACAGGACTTCATACAGAGGACGTGTCGAAGCTTATCGGAATTCTTCAGCGCCTTTGTGACGGTGGTAATACAGTTGTTGTTATTGAGCATAATCTTGATCTGATCAAGACGGCAGATTATCTTATCGATTTGGGTCCCGAGGGTGGTGACGGAGGTGGTACCGTGGTTGCAACAGGTACTCCCGAGCAGGTTGCTGTTTGCAAGGAGTCTCACACGGGTGCATTCCTTAAGGAGAAGCTTAGCCTTCCCCTCGAGGGGAAGGTGTCACCGTAGGTGACGGATGAGGTGAAAATGCATTACGGATTAATAAAAAAATGCGATATTGCAAACGGAGAGGGAATAAGGGTATCTCTCTTTGTAAGTGGCTGTCGCAATAAATGCAAGGGCTGCTTTCAGCCCGAGACCTGGGATTTTGACTATGGAAAGCTCTTTGACAGTGCTGCTATGGAGGAAATTTTATCTGCAGCAGATAACATCTCTGTCAGAGGGCTGACAATCCTCGGTGGCGAGCCGATGGAGCCCGAAAATCAACCTGAGGTGCTGTCGGTATTACGCAGCTTTAAGGAAAAATATCCTGATAAGACAATTTGGCTCTATACGGGAAATCTGTATGAAGAGCTGATCGGCGAGCGTGGCGAGCATCGTACGTTTTTGCCTGTCACAGCCGAGCTGCTATCTCTTGTTGACGTGCTTGTTGACGGTAGATATATTGAAGAAGAAAAGAGTCTTGGATTGCGTTTCCGTGGCTCAAAAAATCAGCGCGTTATAGATATGAATGAGACACGGAAAAATGGCTGTGTCACAATATGGGCAGGATGCAAGGAAGACAGGGTTTTTAATTGAGAATGCAGAATGCAGAATTCAGAATGCAGAATGCAGAATTCAGAATGCAGAATGCAGAATTGAGAATTGATTTATTTTGGAGAAAAAAAGATGAAGATTAGATTTAAAAAGCTACATAAAAGAGCAATAACTCCCACCTACGGTACCGAGTATTCGGCAGGCGCAGATTTATATGCTTTAAGTGAAAGTGGTGCCCCCATTTCGATTCCCGGAGGAGCGACGGTGCTTGTCAGAACCGGTATTTCTGTTGAAATTCCCGAGGGCTACTGTGGTCTTATTTTTGCCAGGAGTGGACTTGCGACCAAGAGAAATCTTGCCCCTGCAAACAAGGTCGGCGTTATAGATTCCGACTACCGGGGCGAGATAATGGTTGCGCTTCATAATCACAATTTTTTCTTGAATCAAACCATAGCTCCCGGTGAGCGTATCGCTCAGCTTGCCATTGTTCCTTTTCTTAAAGCAGAGTTTGAGGAGGCTGACGAGCTTTCCGACACCGTAAGGGGGGAGGGTGGCTTCGGCTCAACCGGAAGGTAATTTTGGGATATTTTGCGCCTAATCCACCTTTACGTACAATCTCGACGTAGGTAACTACGCCTTCGGTACGCATAGCTGAATTATGCATCAAAATCTCCTCAAAATTCGAAATAATTTATTGAATTGACAACTAACATTTACATTTTTATCTTTTAGAAGATTTTATTATGGGATTATTAAATAAAATTGCTCAATATAAAGAATACAAAAGTGGAGTAAAGCATTGCACCTTTAATCCCTGTGGTCCGGGTGTTGTGCGTATTCATCTTATTCCACCGAAATTCAAGCTGCTTGGAAACCCAAGCTACATAGTAATTCTGAACGGATATTATATGATTCCCCTTGGATATTCCTGGTCGATAATGCTCTCAATCTTTATTGAGGAAACGAACAAGTTTGACGGCATAGAGATAGGCGAGGAGAATTTCCAAAGGATATATGACGAAACCGTAAGGAGAACGCATAAGGTTTATCCCTCGGCTCATCCGGATGAGATTCGCAAGGATCTTATTTCTATGCTTAACGCAATTTTCGCTGTGGCGAGGGGAGAGATGACCGACGAGGATATTGAGGTGATGTCAGTGCGCTCCTACTCCTCCAATATGTACGCTCCACACAGAATGGATCTTATGGTAAGCGCTATGACCGACGAGGGTGGCAGATGGAAGTGTAATCAGAAATGCCTTTTCTGTTATGCGGCAGGAGAGAGGCTTTCCGAGGCAAAAGAGCTTTCAACAGAGGAGTGGATCAGAGCTATTGATATCCTTAAGGAAGCGGGTGTTCCTATGCTTACCTTTACCGGTGGCGAGCCCACACAGAGAGAGGATCTTTGCAGACTTATTGATTATTCCAGATGGTTCGTTACCCGACTTAACACAAACGGTGTTCTTTTAAGCGAGGAGCTTTGCAATAAGCTTCGCGATGCAAGCCTTGACAGCTTGCAGATCACTCTTTATTCTCACGATGAAGATAGACATAATTCTCTCGTCGGCTCATGTCACTTTGCCGATACCGTTGCAGGAATCAGAAACGCCGTTAATGCTGGTCTTGACGTAAGCATAAACACCCCTCTGTGTAAGAAAAATGCAGATTACACAGAGACGCTCAGGTTTATTAAATCTCTGGGTGTGCGATTTGTCACTGCAAGTGGTCTTATATGTACCGGTAAGGCAGAGGGCAGACATAGCGAATACGATCTTTCTGAGGATGAGCTTTATGAGATAATCAAGTCGGCAAAGGAATTTTGTAACGAAAATCAAATGGAGATCGACTTTACCTCTCCCGGACTTGTGGATGAGGAGAGGCTTTCGGGGCTTAATATGAACGTGCCTGCCTGTGGTGCTTGCCTTTCAAACATGGCAATTGCTCCCGACGGTACGGTAATTCCTTGCCAGAGCTGGCTCACCTCTGACGGTGGACTCGGAAATATATTCTCTGACAGCTTCGGGGATATATGGGGCAGAGAAAAATGCAGGTCTTTACGAGCTATGAGTGATTCGGAGGCAAGACACTGTCCCTTCAGAAAGCGAGGACAAAATGGCTAAGGAAAAAGAAGTTAAATACGATTTTTCGGAGGAAACGATAAAAAAACGCAGAAGGTTTCCTGTAGGAAAAACAATTCTTTTGTCTGTTTTTATTCTCCTCCAGCTTCTGTGCGTGGCAGCAATGTTTATTTATACGCCAAAGCCACAGGACGTTATTGATAAATACGAGGTATTTGTAACACCGAAGGATGACGGTACGCTTGATATAGAATACCGTTTTACTTGGACTCCACTCGACCCATCAGAGCCATTAAGCTTTGTTTACGTTGGTGTTCCTAATCCCAATTATACAATTCTCGAGTACTCTGCAAACATTACCAAGGTTGAAGAGTACCGTTACGACGGCGTGTGTCACGTTGATCTTCACTTGGACAGAGATTATTATAAAGGCGAGACGCTTCAGTTCTATCTCAGAATAAATCAGGCGAGCATGCTTTGTGAGGGAATCGATACATATTTTTATGAGTTCATTCCTTGCTGGTTTAATGCTACGCCGGTAACCGAGTATAGCTTCCATTGGAAAAAGACCAATGGCGAAAAATACGTAAATGCAGATACCTCCGATAAGACCTGGCATATCTGGCAGGGTTCTATGGAACCTGGTGAGTACCGTATAATGAGATTGGAATACGAGCCATTTGATGCTACGGTAACCGAATATATGCCCTTTGACGATTCCGAGGTTTCCAACGAGCTTAAGTCGGAAAAAGGTGGCATGATAGCAATATTGGTTATGGTTGTGCTGATTATTATCGTATTTGAGGTATTTCTTGTGGATAGCGTTATCTCTTATCACAGGGGCAGGGGCTTTATTACCGGATACGGTCACCCGATGTACGTCTACGGAAGAACCAACAGACATTACGTTAATGCTCATAATAAGCATATTGAGACACAGAATTCTTCAGCCCACCATACCGGTGGCATGAGTCACGGTGGATGTGCTTGTGCCTGTGCCTGCGCTTGTGCTTGTGCAGGTGGTGGACGTGCAGGCTGTAGCCAGAAGGATAGCTATAAGCAGCCTGAGTCGAATGAATAAAAAGGCGAATTATGGTATTTTTCAAACATTTTTCTCATAAAAAGCAGTAAAAAAATAACAAAACCCCGACAGTTTTTATCCCGTCGGGGTCGCTTTTTTATATTTCATTTTTGACTTTTTCGTCTCAGAAATAATCCTTTGTGAAGTAGATATCCTTCTTCGGAATTCTGAACTCCTTACCGTTCAGATAGTCGAGGCAGGTGGATTCTGACGTATCAAAGGAGAAGCGAAGTCTGTAGGAATAAAGCGCCTGGAATTTGTATCCCTTCGCTCTGTCATCCTTGTTGACTCCGTACTTGCCGTCACCGATCAGAGGGTGACCGATAAACGCCATATGTGCACGTATCTGGTGGGTACGTCCCGTGAGAAGCTCCACTTCGATAAGTGCAGAGTCACTCTTCTTCGCAACAACCTTGTATTTTGTAATTATCTCCTTCGCTGTGCGAGGGGGATTTTTGTCATAAACACGTACTATATTCTTTTTTTCATCCTTTAAAAGATAACCCTTGATTGTATTGCTTTCAGGCTTGGGAATTCCGTGTACTGCAGCAAGATAAAACTTGTCGATCTCCCGATGCTTTATCTTATCATTCATAACTCGCAGTGCCTCTGCGTTCTTTGCAGCGATAACTATACCACCTGTGTTACGGTCGATACGGTTGCAAAGGGCAGGGGCAAAGGATTGCTCCTCGTCTGGTCGGTACTCACCCTTCTGATACAGATATGCCTGAATGTGAGTTATCAGCGTGTTTGTGGAGCCGTCCTCGTCCTCATGTACCGAAACACCCGGGCGCTTGTTAAGCAGCATAATATTTTCATCCTCGTAGAGTATATCAAGATGAACGCTTATGCTTTCGAAGGAATGCTTGTCTGTCTTTTTCTCAAAAAATTCTTCAGCGAGGAAGCACTGTATGCTGTCGCCTTCACGAAGAATAGTGTTATTCTCAGCGCGCTTACGGTTTACCTTTATCTTTTTCAGCCGGATGGACTTGTATAACAGGCTCATCGGCAGATTCAGTGTTTTTGTAATGAACTTGTCAAGACGCTGACCTGCATCGTTTTTTCCAACAATCAATTCGCGCACAGAATAACACCTCCCTTCAAGGATTTATGCGAAAATTACTTTGTTCCGAATATTCTGTCACCTGCGTCGCCAAGACCGGGAACGATGTATGCATGCTCGTTAAGATATTCGTCAAGGGCCGCTGCGTAGATATCTACGTCGGGATGATCTGCCTGAACCCTCTTTACTCCCTCGGGAGATGCAACGAGACACATCATCATAATGTTTTTTGCGCCCTTGTTCTTAACCATCGTTATAGCGTCGCTTGCAGAACCACCGGTAGCCAGCATGGGATCGACGATGATAACCTGTCTTTCCTCAAGCTCGGGGGGCATCTTGCAGTAATACTCAACAGGCTCGTGGGTCTCGGGGTCACGGTAAAGTCCGATATGACCTACGCGCGCAACAGGAACGAGACGAAGCAGACCGTCAACCATACCGAGTCCTGCGCGAAGAATCGGAACTATAGCAAGCTTTTTGCCTGAAATCTTCTTTTGCACAGTCTTGCAGATGGGAGTCTCGATCTCAACGTCCTCTGTAGGAAGGTTTCTTGTGATCTCATAGCCCATAAGCATGGAGATCTCGTCAAGCAGCTGCTTGAATTCACTTGTAGGAGTGTCCTTCTGACGCATAATAGTAAGCTTATGCTGAATAAGGGGATGCTCTATAACCTGGAATTTACTCATAAATAAAGTTCCTTTCTGTTTTGTTGAATACATTATACATCTTTTTTGGCATATTTTCAAGTCCCGAATAATATTTTGTATTATTTTCTTGAAATTACTGTAAATAGCAAACCGTTTTAAATAAAAAAGGCAGGAAAGAACAATCTATCCCACCTTATTTGCATTAACCGTCAAGACAGTATTTTTTGTACATTTCTTTCATATATTTTTTATTGAGAACTGCAGCTTCACCCATGTTTTTTACGTCGATAAAGACCGATTCAACGAATTTCATCGTTTTAGGGTTTCCACCCTCCTTGCAGCCGTGCTTCTGCCAGTGGTCGAGGGGAAGATCGGTGGAATAGTTCTTGCCTGCATATATTCTTGTTGCTGCAAGCTTGTCGCAAACGCATTCCACGGCATATTTGTAGGGCATAAGGGGCTGAACCTCGCACTCACGGTCGGTCCAATATTCGATATGATGCTTGTTTCTGCCCTTGTGGTGCAGCCAGGCTGCGCTGTAGCCATTAAGCTTTCTGCATACGCCGATTGGCGAACGGTTACCCTGAAAATACTTTACACTCTCGAAAAACTCCGACGGAGAAAACTTCGACAGATCGTGAACCAGACCACGCCAGATAAGGCCACATTTAGCACAGTTTATGAAAACGCGCCATTTATGCCTTAACACAAGTGAAAGATGCCTAAAAAGGTTTGATAGCTTCATTTTTAATCCCCTTTTTTCTGTACTTATTACATTTTAAACCAGTGCGCAGGTTTTGTCAATAATCTAAACAAAAATTGAAAAAAGTTTTTTTGTTTTACGAAAAAAATATATTGACAAACATTATATCTAATGGTAAAATATAATCAAAGTCGTAGTAATAACGACTAAAAAGTCGTAGTAATAACGACTAATATGAAAGGAGTACACATAATGAAAAAGACAGTATCAACAATTCTCGTATGCGTTCTTCTGGCATGCACTCTCCTTACTCTTGCATCCTGTGGCAATATGCTTAGTGGTGCGTATAAGGCTGAGGTTGATCTCTTGATCGGCAAGTCCTCTGTTACCTATGAGTTTGGTCTGTTTGGCAAGGTTACTTGCACCACCAATTCTCTTGGTAAGGAAACCGTTGAAGAGGGAAAGTATGAACTGAACGACGCCGGCGACAAGATTACTCTTACCTTCGAAAATGAAGATGGCGTTGCTGAGTCCGAGACCTTTGACTTCGTAAATGGCGAGGAAAACGGCGTTAAGTACGTTAAGATCGGTCTTGTTAAGTACACAAAGGTTGACTAAAACCGACATATAAGAGTGGGAAGCTTCGGCTTCCCATTTTTATTTTAATAATTATTTTAATATTTTTTAATAATTTTTAATAAACTATTGATTTTAGCGACAAGAAGTGCTATAATTGTATTCGTATACGAATATTTGCGCGTTACGCATAATAATGCGCGAGTATATTATATAAATATCCACCGTCGCATTTATGGGTTTGCGTCTTACGGTGATGAAATGGAGAGAGTATGAACAAGTTCTTTAAGAAAGAAAAGCTTGCGATAGCCATTATTCTGTTTGTCCTTTTGATTACGTCTATGGCTGTTACCGTTTTTGCAGAAGGCTCCGGTGAGGCAGGGAATAACTACCTGACAAATCCCGAGTTCTTCAGATTTCTCTTTGTCGTTGTGGCATTTATATCTGCTGTTGTATGTTCGATTCTGATCTACATAGCTGTTGTCAACGGCAAGAAGGAGCGTTATTACGAGGAGCGTGAGGGTACGGCTAAGCTCTATGAAGATCTTGATGATGCTAAGTGGGATGCACCCGACTCGGTATTTATCGAGGATATGGAGCCTACTGCTGCAATTCTGACGGATATGCAGCCTGTTAAGCCTGTAAAGGGCCTTGACGGCTTTGTAATAACAGAGAAGCCTATCGATCCCGTTACAGCAATGAATATCGGAGCAGATCCCTACGCATATAAAATTGGCGAGGATGTTGAAAACTTTGTTGTGGAGTCGGTGGAAAATACTCCCATAACTATGGCTGAAATGAATCCTCCTCTTGAGGATAGCCTTGCCCACGAGATAGAAGAACCCATAGACGTTTATGCTCCGGAAACCTCTCCCTTTATATATATTGAAAACGTGCAGACCGTTGTTCCTGCTCCCGAAACTCCTGTTGCAGTGGCATATGAGACTACCGTTAAGTCGGTTGTGCTTGAGGATAGCCCTGTTCCTGTATCTGAGCCTGCCGAGATCGGCGTGAAGGCTGCTGCAGTTCCCAAGAGCGAACCTCTTAGCTATGTTGATGTACCGATCACTATCGTTACGTCTGACGATGATGACGGAGTGGTAAATATCAGCGCTACAATTTGCGAGAACACGGTTGTTCCTACCGTTCTTACTGAGGAGCTTCTCGCTACTACTGCACCTAAGCCCGAGCCTGAGAAGCCTATTCGTGTGGCTGTTCCGTCTCCCTCGGATCCTATGGTTTACGTATCCGTCGCAGAGGAAAAGCCTGTTGAAATTCCTTCCACAGAGGCATTCGTATTTGAGGATGGTGTTTCCATCGTTCTTGAGGACGAGATTGTTCCCGTGGTTAAGCAGCCTGTTGTTATTCCTCCTGCAGCTGCTCCGAAGGCAGATATTATTTCTCACAACATAGTTGCAGAGGAAACACCTGTTGTTATTCCTGCCACCGAAGCAATGGTATTTGAGGACAGCGTTGCAGCAAGCGCACTTACCGAAGAGCTTCTTGCTACTACCACACCTCAGCCCGAGCCTGCAGCACCTATTCGCGTGGCTGTTCCGTCTCCCTCCGATCCTATGGTTTACGTATCGGTTACCGAGGAGGAGCCTGTTGTTATTCCTACGTCCGAGGCTATTGTGGTTGAAGATAGTGTTGCAACTACGACTCTCGAGGACGAAATCGTTATTCCTGTTCCCGAGACAATTAAGCCTGCAACAATTCCTGAATCTGAGCCTATTGCAGAATTTATCGTTACAGAAGAGAAGCCTGAGCCTACCTCTGCGCCTGAATCTAAGGTTGGTGTTATTGAGGACAACGTTGCACGTACAGTCCTTGAGGATAAGAAGAAGGTTGAACGCGAGCCTATTGTTAAGCACGTTCGTGTTAAAGAGGCAACCACTCCTGTATCCGAGCCTATCGATAGCATTGCTATTGCAGAGGAAGAGCCTGTTGAGGTTCCTGCGACCGAAGCAATGGTATTCGAAAATACCGTTGCAGCAACTGTGCTTGAGGATGAGGTTGTTATACCTGTACCCGAGACTATCGTTGTTAAAGAAGCAACACTTCCCAGAGTCGAGTCTATTGCTCACAGCATAGTGGCAGAAGAAACACCTGTTGTTATTCCTGCTACCGAGGCAGCAGTATTCGAGAACACTGTTGCAGCAACTGTGCTTGAGGATGAGGTTGTTATCCACGTACCTGAAACAATTACAATTGAGGAAGCAACACTTCCCAGAGCTGAGTCTATTGCTCACAGCGTAGTGGCAGAAGAAACACCTGTTGTTATTCCTGCTACCGAGGCAGCAGTATTCGAGAATACCGTTGCAACAACTGCGCTTGAGGACGAAGTTGTTATCCACGTACCTGAAACAATTACAC
>JAFTON010000037.1 GCA_017463765.1 Clostridia bacterium
GTGCTGAGTCATTAAGAATTCAGCAATATCAAGGCTTTGGGGATAGTAAAGACATCAACTGCTGAATTCTTATTGCGAAGCACCTTTCGGGGCTTGTTTGATTTAGAGCAGAAATCTTCGTTTGCGAGCGTGAGGCGTATTGGCATACGTCGAGCGAGTAAACGTAGCGTAGCGGCACGAGGGTATTTAATGACAGTCCAGTGGACTGTCAGACCCTGAGTGTGACCGAGCCTCAGCGATAGATAGAACAAAAAATCAAATAAAAAATAGAAAACCGTAGGTTTTCAACCTTAGATTTTCTCGGTTAGATAAATATTGATGGTAGAGGCACATTTAAGAGTACCTCTACCTTTTTTGTTCGGTTATGCCTAAATCAAGCAGCCCCTTTCATTTTTTATAATTACTAATCATATAGTTAATAAGTAAAAATGAACGGAGATAAAAATGACTAATAAACTAAATGGCCTGACCAGCACCGAGGTTAAACGATCCATCCAGCTTCATGGCGATAATTCTTTAAATAAGGAGAAGAAAAAGAGCTTCTTTAAAAGATTTATTGAAAATCTTTCAGATCCAATCATTAGAATACTAATGATCGCCCTTTTTGTACAGATTATATTTACCTTCGGTGATATTAACTATTTTGAAATCGGTGGGATAATTGTAGCTATATTACTGTCTACAACGGTATCAACACTGTCGGAATACAGAAGCGAGAAAGCGTTTGATAAAATCCGTGAGGATAGTATTTCGGGCTTAGTCAGCGTTCTTCGCGATGGCGAAATAAGGAAAATAGCTTCCTCAGAGCTCGTTGTGGGGGATATTGTATATCTTTCTGCAGGTGAAAAAATACAGGCCGACGGAGAGATTATCAGTGGAAAAATCACAGTGGATCAGTCTGCTCTCAACGGAGAAAGCATTGAATGCCATAAAGCAGCAGGAAATGATTACGGTTGGGATCTCGGATCCTCGGTTAAGGTTTTTCGTGGTTCCATAATTACAGACGGTAATGGAATTATGCGTGTAGGTCGGGTTGGGTCAAAAACATTCTACGGCATGGTTGCCAAGGACGTGCAGACAGAAACGAGAGTCAGCCCACTTAAGCTTCGTTTGGGTAAGCTTGCATCGCAGATCAGTAAAATAAGATACGTAATCGCAATTATCGTAGGAATAACGTATCTTTTTAATGCAGTCGTTGTAGACAGTGGCTTTGAAACCGAAAGAATTTTGAAGTTTTTAAGCGACGTTCCACGCCTTGTCACAACGCTTATAAATGCACTGACTCTTATGATTACGGTTGTGGTGGTTGCAGCACCCGAAGGACTTCCGATGATGATAACTGTGGTTCTGTCGGCAAATATGAAAAAGATGCTATCGGATAATATTCTTGTCAAAAAGCTTGTAGGAATTGAAACTGCAGGCTCAATGAATATTCTTTTTACCGATAAGACCGGAACGATAACTGTTGGAAGGCCGGAGTGCGAAAAAATAATAACAATTTCCGGCAGTGTCAAGGGAATTAATAATCTGAAAAAAATGAGAGCCATTTATGACTATCTCTGCCTTTCTGCAAAGTATAATACCGACGTAGTTCAGCTTAACGGTGAGATTACAGGTGGAAATCCAACCGACAGAGCTATATATGAATTCTTTATTGATGAAAGGGTCGATAAACTGGCTGTAGTAAAAAAAGAGGCTTTTACAAGCGAGAAAAAAAGCTCATCGGTCACACTTGAAAACGGTAAAATCCTTATAAAAGGTGCGGCAGAACGTATTTTGACCATATCAAGATATGCAATAGGTGCAAATGGAGAGCGTATCCCGTTCGATATGAACGATTTGTATGAGAGCTATATGGATGCTGCAGCTCTTGGGCAACGTGTAATCGGAGTAGCAATGAAGGATGATGCTTCTGACGAGGGATATACCTTTGTTGCGCTTATAGTTATGAAGGATAAGATAAGGCGTGGCGTAAGCGAGGCGGTAAGGGAGGTACACAGAGCAGGAATACAGATTGTAATGATAACAGGCGATGGACGTGAAACTGCTGCCGCAATCGCTTCTGAATGTGGAATTTACAATCGGTCGGCAGGTCATGTTGTTCTTTCGGGCGAGGAGCTAAATAAGATGAGCGATACCGAGCTGAAGGCTGTTTTGCCGAAACTCAGAGTTGTAGCCAGAGCATTACCACAGGATAAAACAAGACTGGTAAGACTTTCTCAGGAGGAAAATCTGGTGGTAGGTATGACGGGTGACGGCATCAACGATGCGCCATCAATGAAGCTTGCTGACGTAGGCTTCTCAATGGGAAGTGGTACCGATATAGCAAAAAGTGCCTCGGATATTGTAATTCTTGACAACAGCTTTACTGCAATTTCAAGAACTATTCTTTACGGAAGAACTATATTCAAATCTATAAGAAAATTTATTACCTTCCAGCTGACAATGAATCTGGCTGCATGTGGTGTATCGCTGATTGGGCAGTTTATCGGTGTTGATACTCCGATAACGATAATTCAGATGTTGTGGGTTAATATAATAATGGATACTCTGGGTGGACTTGCATTTGCAGGTGAAGCACCGTTAAGCTACTATATGCAGGAAAGACCAAAGAGGCGTGACGAGCAGATACTGTCGGGTGAGATGCTTCATCAGATATTCGTTACCGGTGCATATACTCTTGGGCTATCGGTATTCTTCCTTTCATCTCCGTCAATCCGGCTTATGTATGGCTCATATATGCCGTCGGCGAAGTTTTATACAGCGTTTTACGTTCTGTTTATCTTTTCGGGAATATTCAATGGTCTGCTTGCCAGATGTTCAAGACTGTGGCTTATGTCGAATATTTCAAAAAACAAGCCATTTATTCTGATAATGCTTCTTATATCCCTGATACAGATAGCAATGATTTACTTTGGTGGTGAAATTTTCAGATGCGTGCCTCTTTTGCTGCCTGAACTTAGCTTTGTGATTTTACTTTCCATGACGGTTGTTCCGTTTGAAATGATAAGGAGACTGTTATTTAAGCTGAAATAAGGGAAGCTCGGCAGGAAAAAAACTGCCGAGCATAAAAAATCTTTATTTACTATTGACAAAAGCAATGGAAAGTGGTAAAATGATTAAGCGATTGTTTGCTGGAGTGGCGCAGTGGTAGCGCAATTGATTCGTAATCAATAGGCCGTGGGTTCAAATCCCATCTCCAGCTCCAAATCCGTAGGAGAGGCTAATCGCCTCTCTTTTTTTATCACAATAAGGAGAAGTATATGGATCTTTGCAATATTTCGGTTATTAAGTCGGTGATGGCTGATGCCGGTATAAGCTTCCATAAGGAGTTTGGACAGAATTTTTTAACTAACAGAATTATTCCCGAGGATATTGCCGACAACTGTGCCGATACCTCTGACAGAATGATTCTTGAGATCGGACCCGGCATTGGATGTCTTACTCAGGAGCTTGCTATGAGATATAAGAAGGTTGTAGCCGTTGAGATTGATAAGGGACTTATTCCGGTTCTCAGGAGAACTCTTGAAGAATATGACAATATAACCGTTGTCAATGAAGATATTCTTAAGGTTGACCTTCCTTCATTGATTGAACAGTATGCCGAGGGAATGCCTGTATCGGTCTGCGCAAATCTTCCTTATAACATTACGACTCCTATACTTATGTATCTTCTTGAATCTGGAGTAAGGTTTTCTACTATAACCGTAATGGTACAGAATGAGGTTGCTGCAAGGCTGTCAGCGAAGCCCGGTAGCTCGGACTATGGCGCAATTACTGCAGTGCTCGGCTATTACGGAAGTGTTCGTAAGCTTTTTAAGGTGTCTGCAGGCTGCTTTATCCCGGCTCCAAAGGTTGACAGTGCAGTTGTGAGGATCGACCTGTACGATAGTTGTCCTTATGAAATAAGGGACGAAAAACTGTTCCGTAACTGCATTAAGGCTGCATTTGAGATGAGACGCAAGACTCTTGAAAATGCGCTTAGTGCAAAGCTTGGTGGATTTACGAAGGAGCAGGTTGCCGATGCGATAAACAGATGTGGCTTTGATCCTAAAATCCGTGGCGAGCGACTCTCAACCGAGGATTTTGCCCTTCTTTCTAATCATCTCTTTGATATAAAGACCGAACAGTTATAAAAAAATACCGAAAAGACAAAAATCAACATTTTCTCCTTTCCTTGTGCTATACTGTTTTCAGCAGAGGAAAGGAGTTTTTTAGATGAAAAGAAAATATTATTTAGACAATATTAGATCATTGACGGTATTATTGGTTATAATTTATCACGCGTTTTATCTTTTTAATGGTGTTGGTATACCAACCGGATTTTCAAATGGCGATGGCTTTTGGATGTACGATGCTATATGTACATTTGTTTATCCTTGGTTTATGGTTTTGCTGTTTTTGGTGGCAGGAGTATCAGCGAGACATTCAATAGAAAAACATGGAAAAAGAGAATTTTTGAGGGAAAGAGTGAGAAAACTCATAATTCCTTCAACATTGGGGCTATTGGCATTACATTGGATAAGTGGATACATAAATATCAAGGTTGGCGGTGGACTTGAATATATGCCGTCTTTATTGATTTATCCGATCTCTGCATTAAGCGGAACAGGTCCTTTATGGTTTTCGCAAACGTTATTCGTATTTTCAGTTTTGCTTGTAGTATTTTATAATCGTTTGAATAGCACAAAGCTTGATAAACTTTGCGAACGAACCAATGAAATAATTATCATATCATTTTTACTTTTAATATTTGTTGGCGCGCAGATTCTTAACGTTCCGGTTATAAGTGTATACCGGTTTGGTATTTATGGCGTGGCATTTTTCCTCGGTTATCTATTCTTCTATTTTGAAAACATAATAGAGAAATGCGTGAAGCTGATTCCTATAACGATTTGTGGATCGATAATACTTGGAGTACTTTATTTTTGGATGCATTTTGGGAAAAATTATGCTTCGGATGAGGTACTGAAAAACCTTGTTACCAATGCGTATGCTTGGTTTAGCATTCTTGCAATCATTGGCACAGCGAAAAAATGGCTTAATAAAACCAATAGGGTTTTTAATTATCTCAATAAAATATCTTTCGGATTGTATATTTTACATTATCTTGTATTAACGGTCGTCGGGTATGTTTTGTATGAGTATTTCGCACATGTTCCTGTATATGCAAAGGGAATTATTCTTTTAATTGCGATGGCAGTGCTTACTCCAATTTTATTTTGGTTGATTGAAAGAACACCGTTTTTGAGATATTTTGTTCTTGGAATAAAAAGGAGAAAAAATGAAATTCAAACTAATAATTGATAAAGACTGTGAAGAGGAAATTGTGGCTAAGGTACATTCTGCCAATGATTTTACTCGGAAAATTGAGGATTTGGTTTTGTCCTATGTTGGAAGCGACTGTTTAACGGTACAGGGAGACTATGAGATATTAACAATAAAATTTGTTGATATTGAGTGCATTACGGTAATTGACCGTAAGCTGTACGTTATAGATAGACGTGGAGAGAAGTATCGTACCTCGGGGACATTATCTGAGATTGAAAAAATGTTACCAAGCTACTTTATCCGAATTAACAAGTCATCCATAGCAAATGAAAGAAAAATTTCCTGCTTTAAAACAACCTTCAGTGGTGGCGTGGATGCTGTGTTTAACTCGGGATATAAGGAATACGTTTCAAGACGTTGTTTTGCAGAAATTAAAAGGAGGTATAAGGTATGAAAACGAAAGGAAAGTTTATAAAGGATTTTGCCCTCAGGGGTATGGTAGCAATGGGCTTTGGACCTATAGTTTTGGCAATTATTTATCTGATACTCGGTCTTACGGGTGTGGCAACGAATATCGGCGTCTATGAGATGGTAGTAGGTGTGTTGACTATCACCGTTCTTGCATTTATGTGTGGTGGCATGACTGCCGTTTATCAGATAGAGTCGCTTGGTATTTCAAAGGCGATTACGCTTCAAGGAATAACTTTGTATATTGCTTATGCCGTAGTTTATCTTGTAAATGGCTGGCTTGAGGACGGATTGATTCCGTTTGTAATATTCACTGCAGTTTTCGTTATTGGGTATGCATTGATTTGGCTTATAATTTATTTAATAACAAATCACAATGCAAAAAAACTTAATTCCAAGCTAAAAAAAAGGGCAGAATGAGAAAGGGGCTTGTTTGATTTAGAGCAGAAATCTTCGTTTGCGAGCGTGAGGCGTATTGGCATACGTCGAGCGAGTAAACGGAGATAGAACAAAAACTCAAATAAAAAAGAGAAAACCGTAGGTTTTCAACCTTAGATTTTCTCGGTTAGATAAA